>JAPLXH010000003.1 GCA_026396195.1 Candidatus Nealsonbacteria bacterium | reverse complement strand
AAGAAACAGTTCTTAAATAAGGTTATGGATGTGCTAATAGAGGCGCGCCTTAAAGATAAATCGGAGTTCTGGGATGGGCATACGGGTAATTATATAAAGGCATTAGTTAAATCAAATCTCAATCTCAAAAACCAACTTATTCTTTTCAACCAACGAATGTCGTTTAAAAGTTCCTCAACTTGATGGATAATCATTCCCTTTTCAGCGTCAGTACCGTCTATTACTTCGGTCTTTAAATTGCTTTTTATTGTTTCTTTCAATGACTTTTTAAAATAATCCTTAAAGGGCAGGGATTGGATTTGGCCGTGGTCGGTAATAACAAAAAAATCGTAATTTATCAAATTGGTTTTATTAGCCAAATCATAAATTTTTTTAATCTCATTGTCTATATTTTTTATTGTCAATTTGGTTAAAATATTATTTTTACCCAATCGATGAGACCTTCGATCAAAAGCCGTAAAATTAACATACAAAGAAGGAGTCCCTCTTTTAACGGCTCTTTGAGCTAATTCTGAAGTATAAACATGTAAAATTTTTTCTATAAAAACTCCTTCAAAAAAAGCTCCTTTTTTCAATCTGGTAAATAAGGCGACAATAAGGTCTATTATTATCGCAAAAACAGCGGAAATTAAATAAAAAAATATTTCCAATTTTGAAAAAGAACTCAAAAGCGCAGCAAGCGAAGGACCATTTATGTTGGCGACCGAACCCAAGCTTTCTTTGGACCCACCGGAAAAAACGGCACCAACGGTTGCCCCGCCCTGAAAAATCCCGCCTTTCAATTTTTTATCAAACTCTTTAATGTCATTAAGGTCGTACATACTGACAAACCTATTTTTTTTCTTATCAAACCAGGTCAATCCGGGAAAATCTTCCTCTTTCCCATACATCAGACATACCAATCTTTTTAAAGGTGAAAGCCCGCAATAGGTTTTATGAATTTTAAATTTTTGGTTTTTAACCAAATATCTTAAAAAGGGGGTATTTCCCCTTTCTATCGCCCCCATAAGGTCGCCTAAAGAAAACCCGTCTATTTGAAAGATTATAAATCCTTTTTTCATCTTGAGTTGATAGCTTCAATAAGCGCCAGCTCCAGAGGAAGCTGGATAATTGATGAATATCGCATTTTTTCCTGGGCCTCAATAAAAAGATTTAGCATTTTTAAAATATCTTTTTCTTCAAAATTTTTAATCTGATTTTGAAATTTTATTTTTTCATCCTCGCTTAAGCTTAAAAGTAAGGGATTTTGCAAGCCGGAATCAATTTTAAAAAGCAGAACTTGCCTCAAGTATTCAATAAGAGTTTTGGCAAACTCCTTGGGGTCGTATCCTTTTTCCAGCGTCTCATTTAAAAAATCTATCGCTCCCCGGCTGTTTTTTTCAGCAATAAAATCCACTAATTTTGCCACCGTATTTATTTCAACCAATCCCAATAAATCTTTAATGTCTTCCATTTTTATTTCTTTTTGTTTTTCAAAACCGGCAAAAATTAAAGCTTGGTCTAAAAATCCTTCCGCGTCCCTGATTGAACCTTCTGAATTCAAGGCGATCAGATTCAGGGCTTTTTCTTCGATATTGGCTTTTTCCTTTTGAATTATGGTTTTCAATTTTTGAACTATTTCTTTGGATGTCAATTTTCTAAAATCAAATCTCTGACAACGGGAAATTATCGTTGGAATCATTTTATGAATTTCAGTGGTGGCTAAGATAAAAATGGCGTGGGAGGGCGGCTCTTCCAAGGTTTTCAATAATGCATTGGCAGCGTCTTTTGAAAGCTGATGACATTCATCGATAATAAAAACTTTGTACCTTGATTTGGTCGGCAAAAATCTGATACCATCTCTTAGCTCTCTCATCTCATCAATTCCCCGATGAGAAGCGGCGTCAATCTCAATCAGGTCTATTGATCTCCCGTGGCTTATTTCCAAGCAAGAAGAACATTTATTGCAGGGTTCCCATTCTTTTTCCTGGCGGCTGGAACAATTAACGGATTTTGCCAAAATTCTGGCTATGGTTGTTTTTCCCGTTCCTCGGGGACCCGCGAATAAATAAGCATGTGAAACCATGCCCTCGGAAATCGCGTTGCTTAGGGTTCTCACTATATGATTCTGGCCGACAATTTCGGCAAAATTTTCCGGCCGATATTTTCGATATAAAACCAAATTTTGTTCTTTCATATTTAAATAAGTTTATCACAACTAAAATCCGAATTCAAAATCAAACACCCGCTTTTTGGCGAGTGTTTTTTGATAAAATAAAAATTATTATTTCTTGAAAACAAAAAACTTGGAAGCAAAAAAATTCCAAGCTAAACCTATAAAAGCAGCTCCAATTGCCCCGACATTCGCCCAGCTTTCTTTTGAAAAACCAAACATAGGATTTATTTTTACGATAAAAGAAGCTATGGCAACGTTTATCAGCAAACCAACGATGCCAACTATGATAAAGCCTCCGAACTCTTGTTTTTGTTTCCCCTTTTCCGATTTCTCGAAAACCCATAATTTTGCCGGTAAAAACTTAACCATTAAAGCAACTATGCCCGAGATAAACTTAAAAACAGAAAACCATTTGCCGGCATAAATTTTAAAAATCCACATCAGAACATTAAGCACTCCTAAATCAACAAGGGTAATTCCGGTCCCTGTTAAAAAAAATTTACTGAATTGCAAAATAATTAAAAACTTCTTTCCTAAAATAGAGGCGATCCATAGGGCAATTATTGTTAAAATTGGAAAGGATATCGGCAAAAGCCAGTAAATTGAAGCCGGACTCATCCCGATTTTTCCTGCGAAAACGCCCAATTCTTTTATGCTTAACAAAAAATACCACGCTACCGCTTCTCCTAAAATAATACCCAAAATTATATCTAATTTTTTCATATAAGATTTAAAGATTATTAATATTACATAATTATGACATAAATAATTACATAGTTACAACATAAATAATAAAAATTGTGGAAAAATTGAAAAATATGATAATATGATAAAATCAATTTCATGCTGAAACTATATAATACCTTATCTCAAAAAAAAGAAATATTTAAACCGCGCCAAAAAAACAAGGTGAATCTTTTTGTTTGCGGACCCACGGTTTATGATTTTTCCCATTTAGGACACGCCAGAAACAATCTTGTTTTTGACATGATCGTCAATTTTTTAAGAAAAACTGGGTTTGATGTTTTTTATCTTCAAAATATCACCGATATTGACGATAAAATAATAAAAAGAGCTAAGGAAAAAAATATTTCTCCAAAAATTCTGGCTTTGCAGTTTGAAAAAGAACACTTAAAAGACATGGAAAGTTTGAAAATAGACAGCGTCAGTAAGTATGCAAAAGCCACCGAGCACATTCCCGAAATCATAAGCCAAGTAAAAAGATTAATTGAAAAAGGGTTCGCCTACCAGATAGAAGACGGAGTTTATTATAATATCAGCAAGTTTAAAGAATATGGAAAATTATCCAAAAGAACAGCTTTGCAGGCCCAAGATGGGGTTTCCAGAATTGATGAAGGAAAAAATAAAAAAAACAAGGGTGATTTTTGTTTATGGAAACTATCCAAGCCCGATGAACCCAAATGGGAAAGCCCTTGGGGTGAAGGCCGGCCCGGCTGGCACATTGAAGATACGGCGATCACAGAAAAATATTTCGGTTTTCAATACGATATCCACGGCGGAGGCCGAGATTTAATCTTCCCCCACCATGAAGCGGAAATCGCCCAAATGGAAGCTATTTCCGGGAAAAAACCTATAGCAAAATATTGGCTTCATGCCGGATTTTTAACAATAGAAAACAAAAAAATGTCCAAATCCCTTGGTAATTTTATTATTATAAGGAATTTTTTGAAAGAAAATTCGGCCGAACTTTTGCGATTATTTGTTTTTTTAAGCCACTACCGCTCCCCCATTGATTACAATTTGAAAAAAATAAAACAGGTAAAGAATACGCTGGAAAGAATAAATGATTTCTATAAAAAAATTGGGGAAAAAATTAACCATCCCGCCCCGAAGGGACAAAAATCGGCTCTTGTTAAAAAATTCTTAAAAATTCTGGAAGATGATTTTAACACTCCAAAATTTTTTTCTTTGCTTTTTGATTTAATCAGGAAGTCAAACAAAAAATTCAATAAATTGTCTGGAAAAGAAATTAAAGAAATTTACGAGCTTTTGCTTTTTACTGATGAAATTTTTAAAATTTTTAAAAAAGAAGGAGAGATTCCGGCTAAAATCTTGGAAATGGCGAGCTTTAGAGAAAAATACCGCCAGCAAAAAAATTGGGAAATGGCCGATAAAACAAGAAAAGAAATTGAAGCTTTGGGGTTTTCGATTGAAGACGCAAAAGATGGCCAAAAAATAAAGAAAAATATTTCTTAGTTTTCCCTACTTTTTCCTCTTGTCAACGATTTTAATCTTTGTTAGATTTCAAAGAGACAAATGGCAAATAATAATTACTCAAACTTTAACAATACGGATAAAATTCCTCCTCAAGACCTGGAAGCGGAAAAATGTATTTTGGGTTCTTTAATGTTGGACAAAGAAGCTATTTACAAAGTGGCAGATTCCCTGAATGCCGACGATTTTTACAAAGACGCTCACCGGAAGATCTATCAGGCGATGATAGATCTTTTTGAACGTTCTGAACCCATTGATTTTCTTTCCCTTTCCACCCGCTTAAAAGAAAAAGGAGAGCTGGAAGATTTGGGAGGTTCAGGTTACCTGACCGAATGCGTTAATACTGTTCCCACTGCCGCCCATGTATCTAATTACGCAAAAATCGTCCAAAGAAAAAGAACTTTAAGGGATTTGATTTCAACCTCTTATGAAATAAGCAGTTTGGGATACAATCAAACCGAAGATGTTGACACTATTTTGGATGAAGCTGAAAAAAGAATTTTCAGCGTCGCCCAAAAAGGATTAACTCAAAGATTTCTACCGGTAAAAGACGCCCTGGAAGAGGCTTTCCAAAGAATTGATAATTTATCAAAACACAAAAGCGCGATTCGGGGAGTTTCAACGGGATTCGTGGATTTGGATAAAATTCTTTCCGGGCTTCAAAAATCAGACCTGATAATTTTGGCTTCCAGGCCCAGTATGGGAAAAACTTCTCTGGCCATGGATTTTGCGAGACATATCGCTGTCCACGAAAAAGACATTTATCCAATTCCGGAGAAGACAATGATTTCGCAAGAATCAGGGAAGCATTGGGAGTTTTAAACGAAGCTCCTATTTACATTGATGACGCGGCAGTCACTAATGTGTTGCAAATGAGAGCCATGGCTAGGAGACTGCAGGCTGAAAAAGGATTGGGACTGTTGGTTATTGATTATTTACAACTAATAGAACCTAAAAAAACCAATGAAGATTCTATTGTCAGGCAAATAACCGACATCTCAAGGTCTCTTAAGGCCCTGGCAAAAGAAATGAATGTTCCGGTTTTAGCTCTTTCCCAGTTATCCCGCGCGGTTGAACAGCGGACTCCCCAAATTCCAAGATTAGCTGATTTAAGGGAGTCAGGCTCTCTTGAACAGGACGCGGACGTGGTAATGTTTATTTACAGGGAAGACCGCTATCGCCCCGAGACCTCCAGAAGGAATATCGCCGATATCCTTATTGCCAAGCATCGTAACGGACCAACGGGAAAAGTGGAATTATATTTTGACGAAACCAGGGTTTCTTTTAGAAACTTAGAAAAACAATAAATTGTATCCAAAATCAATCCAAAAATTAATTGATAAATTCTCCAAGTTCCCTACTATCGGGCCCAGAACCGCCGCCCGATTTGTTTTTTATTTGCTAAAATCGAAAAAAGAAGAAGTCGAGGAACTCGTTAAATCAATCTCCGACCTTTCTAAAAATATCAAACTCTGTAATTTTTGTTTCAAACCATTTGAAGGCGAAAAAACTCTTTGTGAAATTTGCTCAGATAACCAAAGAGACCAAAAAACACTTTGCATCGTGGAAAAAGAAACGGACTTGGACCCCATTGAAAAAACAAAAAAATACACGGGCCTATATTTTATTTTGGGCGGAAACGTTTCTCTTTTAAAAAAAGACGCGGAAAAAATTCGAATTGAAAAGTTGCAAGAAAGAATAAAAAATCCAAGCTCTTTTGGCTTGGCTCAGAATACTGGCTTTCAAGAACTGATAATCGCCACCAATCCGACAACCGAAGGAAATGCCACCTTCTTATTTTTGGAAAGAAAATTAAAGCCATTATTGGAAGAAAGAAAAATTAAAATTACCAAACTCGGTCGTGGCTTGCCGACGGGTGGAGAACTGGAGTATGCCGACGAAGAAACCCTAAGCGAAGCCCTTGAGAGGAGAAGATAATTTTTTAAAAAATTAGTGATTTTAAACGGAAAAAGGAGAGAAATAAATCTCTCTTTTTAGGTTTTCTAAGCAATTGCTTAGATCCTTATAAAAGTAGATTTATAATCTCTCCATAAGTCTGATAAAAAAGAAAAGGTAAGAGAAGTTAGAGTAAAGGTTCTTGTTCTGTTAATCGCTCTATAAATAGAGAGAAAACAATTACCCTTTTTACGGAAAATTACCTCAAACTCACTTCTCTAGGGTGACCATAAGGTCTTCGAAAACTTCTCTGATAACTATACTTACAAATTCTAAAGCTTCTTCTTTGGTGACGTTGATTTTTTGCATTTCCGGTTCTTTTAGAGAATTTCCAATATTTCTTTTTATTTTTTGAATATCTCTAAGAGAGAACTCGTGCCTAAGATGAGCTTTAAAGGCTTGTTTAGCTATCAGATTAATTCTTGCTTCTTCGATATTTTCACCTCCTTTTTCTTTTTTTCTTCGCACCTGACATCTTTAATTTTTTCAAGGTGCAATGTTCGGAAGTTAAGAAGAATATTTCTTCTTAATTCCATATAAATTATAGCATATTAAAAATATTTTGTCAATAAAAATATTCTTCGTAAAAAACAAAAAAAAGCAGTTTTTTGAACTGTATGAAAAAGGATGGGAAGCAAGGAGATATCTCTTTATAGGTCCTCTTTAATTTAGTGGATTTTACTCCACAAGAATTGGTATAAAGAGATACTATTGAACTCCTAGCTTCCCATAAGCCAAAAATGGCAATAAATTTTTAAAATGAACAGAGGATTCGCACAAGAATCTTGTTTAGATTACGGTAGTACTCCATTGCGGCATACTGCCTTATCCGTCTGGTGGTCCATTATATTGAACCCCTACTAACAAAATTCTTTTAATCCCATGTTGCTACTGATTCTGGGTCTTCATAGACCCTAATCATGGTTCCTTCCATCTCTCATTTCACCTCGCCTACATTATATCATACTATATTTAATTTGTCAATAGCTGAACCAAATTAAAATCCCGAAACAGCTTCTTTCGGGATTAAATTTTATTTACATCTCAATCTTGTCAATCTCTACTAAAGTAAAGGGTTGTCTGTGTCCTTGTTTTCTTTTGTGCCTGGTTTTAGATTTAAACCTTAAAATGGTTATTTTCTTGCCTCTCCCCTGCTTTAAAATTTTACCCAAAACTTTAGCTCCCTTTACAAAGGGATTTCCAATTTCCAAGGCATTCCCCTTCTCTACCAATAAAACTTCTTTAAAGGCAATTTCCTTGCCTTCTTCTTCGTCTATTTTCTCTATTCTTAATTTTTTACCGGGAGAAACTATATATTGTTTGCCTCCGGTTTTGATTACGGCTAACATAATTTTTAAATTTTAATCTTCTAAAAGAGGCGGTTCAACCTCATCAATTTTTGTTTTTGATTCACCGCCCGCAATTTTTACAACATCTTTATCAACTTTGGAAAATTCCTTGCTGGCTTTGTTATAGGTGTTTACGGTTGTGCCCAAGTGTCCTCCCAGTTTTTTCATATAGTCGCCATAAACCAATAAATGCCTGCCTAATTTTTCCACTTCCCTTATAATCTCCTGGGCTCTTTCTGAAATCTTTTGATTTCTTAAACCCTGTAATACCGTTTGCAAATAAGCCAAAAAAGATGTGGGAGAAACGATTATCACCTTTTTCCTGGCAGCGTAATAAATAAGGCTGTTTGTATCTTCGTTGATTACGCCAACCTTGTTAATCAGCAGGTCATAATAAATGGCTTCCGAAGGCAAGAACATGAAAGCGAAATCCATTGTTTTTTCTTCGGGCCTCACATATTTTGCGGTTTCCTCGATTCTGTTTTTGAGGTCGCCGACAAAAGCAACTTCGTATCTTTTTTTCTCTGACTCGTCCCTGCTTTCTAAAATCCGGTTATAGTTTTCCAGACTGAACTTCGAATCAATGCAAATTATGTTTTTATCAACAAAAACCGCCGCATCCACTATGGTTCCATCTTCAAAGGGATACTGCATTTGATAGGAACCCGGCGGTAAAACATTTTTTAAAACCGTTTCCAGATAGTATTCTCCTAAAATTCCTCGTTGCTTCGGGTTAATCAGGGTATCTTGCAATTTTTTCAACTGGTCGGCAAATCCCACAACCTGCTTGTTAGTTTCATCCAATCTTGTAAGTTTTTCTGTAACATCCCGGATTATTTTAAAGCTTTGGCTGTATTGCTCCTGAAAACTTTTATTTGATTCGGAAAGCTTATTATCCAATACCTGGCTGATACGGTCGATCTGCCCTTGAAGCATTAAAAAAGAAGAATCTGAGTTTTCCTTTTTTTTGCGCGTTAATAAAAAAATAATCGCAATTAACCCCAAAATTATGATAAAAAATAAATAAATGAACAAATTATCCATAAAACAATATTATAACAGTTTTTTTAAAAAATCAACTATTTAAAGAATATTTCGCAAATCAAAAACGCAATATATAAAAACAATAAAAATAAACCCTCTTTTTGCGTAATTTTTTTATCCGTTTTAACAAAGAAGAAAAAGAAGATCGCCGAAGCTATCATAAAAAATCTCGCTACAGCAAAAGAAGAAAAAGAAAAACCGGACATTTCTATTGGAGAAATTAAAGCGACTATCCCCAAAACAAGCGTGGCCGGAATAATGACTGCCCCCGTAATATCCCCTAAAATAAGCCAGTCTTGCCCTTTCTTGGCGGCAATCAAAGAAAAATAAATTTCAGGCAAGGCATTTCCCAATCCTACGATTAAAATTCCGACCAAGGGTAAAGAGATATTAAAAATATCGGAAAAAGCAATTGAAGATTTAATAATCCCCTGGGCGGCAAACAGTAAAACAATAACCCCGATAGATAGTTTAATCAAATCTTTCAAAAATACTCCTGATCGTTTCTTTGTTTTTTTCTCTTGGTAAACCTTACTGAATCTTTCTTTTTTAGAAAAAAGCCAATAAATATATATAAAAAAGACCGAAATTAAAATTACTCCGTCTGCCCTGCCTAAAATCCCGTCCCAAATCAAAAGCAAAGGTAAAATCGCTATTATAAAAGTAAAAACCATGGACGACTGCACTACTCGGCTGTTGGTTGTAATCCCTCCCCTTGAAATTAAAGCCGCCAACCCGACGGCAATTGTAAAATCAACAACGTTTCCCCCAACAACATCTCCGAAAGCCAGCTGCGGAATTCCTCTCAGCGCAGAAGAAATATCAACAAAAAAGTTAGGAATACAACTGGCAAAGGCCATAACAAAAAAAGCCATCACAAACTCCCTCAGCTGTAAAAAATGAGCCAGGCCAATTAAAGAATCGACCACCCATTTTCCCATTAATAAAAGCAAGGTACAAGAAAAAATAAAAATTATAATATTAAGCAAAAGCATGATTTTTTATTTTAAAAAATATATTATTTGATAAATAATTCCCAAAATAAAAATTAAAATTAAGGGATACGCGAACAAAGAAAACTTTTTTTGTTTTATTTTTTGGTACATTAAAATAATCAAAATTCCGTCAATGCCGACGGTAATTCCTCCGACAAAAGATATCACATCAATAAAATTTTTGAAACCTATTAAAAAAAGAATGAGGGGCGTGAAACAAACTATTGCGGAAGAAACTTTTTTATTTATTTTCAAGTCATAATTAAAAACTTTTCTTAAGGTCAAACCAATACTGATAAAAGAAGTAAAAGTAGTTAAAAGGCCGAAAAACAAAGCCAAAACTATCGTCTTTGGGCCAAGAATGTTTTTTAATCCTTCTATTGCTTCCTGGGAAGTGCCGGAACCCGTAACTCCCGTAACCAAAAAAGTAAAAGCCAAATAAGTGATTATTGGAATTAAAAGGGCAATGAAAATTATTTTTCTTAAAAGTTTTTTATCTTTTCCCAGCATTTCTTCCACTTCAGGAATTAAAGCCGCGCCCCATAAAGCAAATAAAATCGGACCGTATGGTAAAAATAAATCTTTTTTAGGGCTGGATAAGAATAAGTTTTCTATTTTAAAAAATGGAACAGAGTTTAAAAATATAACGAACAAAATTATGAAAAAAATAATCAGTCCCCAGAATTCCACCCGAGAAATGGCTTTAATGCCAAAATAAATAAGTAAAGAGCCGAAAATAAAATATAAAATAACGCCGAATAATTCATTTTGAAAGCCCAGCAAAATGCTTAAAAATTTTCCGCCAATGATTAAATAAGCCAAATTAGCGCCAAAAAGTCCCAGAATAATGGAAACTAAAGAAATTTTTTCCGCCGTCTTTCCAAGATGAAGCCGGGCAAAACCAGCAAATCTTAAATAATCTGGAGTCGCAATTGATACTTCTCCAAATAACAAATGAACAATAACAGTTAAAGTCCCTAAAGCCAAAAAATAAAAAAGCATCATCCAAATTCCCGCCTGATAAGCGATGTAAGGCAAAGAAAAAAGACCGACTCCGATAATCGTTCCCGCCAATGTGCAAACTCCGTAAAAAAACCTTTTATTCATGTTAATTAATTATATACGAAAAAAGAGCTGATTTGTAGCTCTTTTTATTTTGTAGACTTCGTGAGGGCAAGTTGGAACCAAATTATAGAAGATTTGAAGCTTTGGCAAGGGATACTCCAACCAGTTACTCCTCGCTCTAGCGAACGATTCTTGTCCTGAGCCCATCGAAGAACCTGTCATGAGTATTCCCGAAGAATTAAAACCAGGATTATGGAAGATAAGAGGGTTTATATAATGGATTTAGCTCCCCTTCCCAAACAGTGTTAGAGCCTGTTTGGCGATATAGAATTTATAGGTTCCTTTAAGCTACCGCTTTTTATTAATAATAATTGAGGAATAATTGTTACAAAAAGACTAATTATTAAAGAGTCTGGAATAAATTTATATAAGTAGTTTAATGCAAGAAAACTACCCTGCAATATAATTAACATTAAGGAATGCAAAGTTTTTGATTCTTCGTTTGAATATTTGGCAATAATAGGCTGAGTATTTTTTATTATTGCCTGCATTGTTTGTTTAAATGGTTGAAGTCTAAAACTTTTTCCTCCTTGAATTACAGTAAAAAATAAGAAAAAGCACAATACATTACAGGCAAGATACAGAAAGGTTGCACCCATAAAAAAAGAGTTAATTAGGGAAACCTGCCCGATTTTTTCAGTAAAACTAAATGAAAAAAAACTTCCACGAATGAAATAATGAGTTAGTAAAAAAACATCAATAACTAAAAACCATAAATAAAGCATTAATTTCTGATAATTTTTTAATTGAAACTTTGTAAAAGAAACAAAAATTACTCCAATCGTAGGTGGTAATGCACATATTATTAAAAAAGGATTAAATTGAAATCTTAGCAAAAATACATACCAAAAAATTAAAGTAAAAGACAATAAAATAAGTTCGTTAATTTGAATCAAAAAATCTTTTATAAAAACAGCTAAAAATAAAATCGTAAAAACAAAAATGAAAATAATAATGAAGCCTTGGGGGGTATAATAATTTGCTTTAATCGCAAACCAAATAAAGATAAAGAAAGTAAGAATAGTAACAAATTTTAATAATGCTAAAAATCTCTTATATTCAGTATTTCTAACTAACAAAAATGCTTGTAAAATAAAACCTAAAATAAATAATGCTAAATGTTGAATCTGCATTTGGTTTATTATTACTTTATTCTACCAAAAAACCGCTTTATTGGCGATTTTTAGAACTAAAATTATTAAATCTGGAAAGATTTATATGTCTAGTTTGGTTCTTGCTTAAAAGTATTATAAATTATCAGACATTTAAAGTTGGCTGGTTTTTTTTCCTTTATACCAATTTACCAATAAACCAACTATTCCTATAATGAACAAAAATATACCCAAGAAAAAGGTAAAAAACGTAATAATAACATCGGGTGTCCCCGTTATAGTCATGTATGCGAAACCTATTACTGCTAAAATTGCACCAATAATAGTAGTATATTTAGGATTTAAATTTTTTGATTGCATGTTTTTTATTTAATAATTTTTTTAAATAAAATATTAAAATTAATAATATTTTTATAACTAATTAATCCTAACCGGAAATCCAATTAAATAGCTCAGTGCGAGCCAAAGAAAGAAAGTGATAAAACATATTAAGTTTGCATTTTTCGCTTTTATGGGTAAACTCTTTCTCCATCCAAAATATAAAATAATGTCCGTCCAAATTGGATTAAAAAGAGCTAATATCCAAATTTTAATTCTTTCATCTTTTGTTAAAGGTTCTTGAGATACTTGCCCTACCGCTAATTTTGCTTTAATTCTTTTCATTATAATAATAGAACCTATTATGGAAACTACTATTCCTATATATATAATCAAGTCTGAGGTTGATTTACTAATAATATGCATGGATTTAAATTAATTTTTTTAATAATACGACCTTTCTCTCATTCTACCAAAAAACCGCTTTATTGAAAAGCGGCTGTTGCTGGCTTGCCATTCCGAAGCTTTAGCGTAGGATGGTGGGCTTTGTCCGTCCGAAGTTTCAACGTAGGAGGAGACTTGTAGCCCCAAGGGGATTTGAACCCCTGTTACCGCCGTGAGAGGGCGATGTCCTGGGCCACTAGACGATGGGGCCCTTATTACTTTTAAAATTTTAACATAATTTATTGATATTGTCTATTTCTCCTACTCTTCGTAATCGGGCGGTATTTGATAATAATCAACTATATATTTTGCCAAATCATGGAAAATGGGGACTGCCGAATATTCGGCGGTTTTAGTTTTGGGATTGTCCAGCTTAATTAAAATTAAAAATTTAGGGTCAAAAGCAGGAGCAAAACCGATAAAGGATTGAACGGTTTTATCGGAATAACCGGCTTTATTAATTCCCATAGAAGACCAGGAAACTTGGGCAGTGCCTGTTTTGCCTGCAACATAATAACCCGGAACTTTGGCTTTCTTGCCAAATCCGTTTTCAACTACGCTGACCAACATTGCCGTTACTTTGGAGGCGGTATTTTGAGAAATAACTGAAGGATTTTGAGTTTCCGGTTGAACCTCTATGGTTTGGCCGTTTTTTTTAATAATCTTTTCCACCAGATAAGGCTTCATTAACTTCCCGCCATTAGCTATTGAAGAAAAAGCCCTGACCAACTGAATCGGCGTCATTTCTATTCCCTGCCCGAAAGCAGCGGTGATAAAATTTAATTCATATCCTTTTTTTAATTCTTCGTTTTTGGAAGAAACTTCGCTTTGCAAATCAATGTTAGTTTTATCGAAAATTCCAAATTTTTCAATATAATTCAAAAAAACGTCATGGGGAATTTGCTCTTCCACGAAAACCGCGCCCGTATTAATTGATTTCTCTAAAACCTCAGTCATCGTACGCTCTCCGTAAGTTCTTCTGTCGTAATTGTAAATTGTGTCAGGTCCTACCTTCACAAAACCTTCATCAATATAAGTGGTTTGAGGCGTAATTTTTCCCTCTTCCAAGCCTATTGCCATGGTAATGGGTTTAAAAACGGAACCTGGTTCAAATATTTTTTGAGATACAGAATTAATAAAAATCGAAAAATCGTATTTTGAATATTCGTTGGGGTTAAAATTAAAAAGAGAAGTCATGGCAATTATTTTTCCGGTTTTTGGCTCTGCTACTATGATCTGACCGTTTTCAATGTCCAAATCTTCTTTGGCTCGCTTTAATAATTCCTCGGCTTTTAATTGAATGTAAAAATCAATGTTCAATATAAGGTCAAACCCTTCTTCGGGCAAAGAAGATTTTTCCGAATCAAAAAAAACCAAATCCCCTCTTGAGCTTTTCTCTCCCCTTATCAAACCTTCCTGGCCGCTTAATTCTTTATTGTAAAAAGCTTCAATTCCATATTGGCCAATGCCCTCTCCTCCTAAAAATCCCAGAATATTTGAACAAAACTCGCCTTCAGGATAATAACGTAAAATTTTATCGTTCAAATAAATTCCTTTAATTTTTAAATTTTTAATGCTTTCTTTTTCTTCCTTTGTTAAATCTTCCTTGATAGAAACAAAAGCGCTTCCCTGTTGATTAAATGCCTCTAAAATTTTATCTTTTTCCAAATTAATAATTTTAGATAATTTTTCAGCCGTTTCTTCTTGATTTGATATTTCCTCCGGTGAAGCTAAAACATAGCTTGATTCTTTATTGGTGGCTAAAATATAATATCCGTCGCTTTTGTCTCGAGCAAAGATTTCTCCGCGGTTCGGGTTTATCGATTCAAATAACACCTGCTGACCCTTGGCCAAAGCCAAATAATCTTTATGTTTTAAAATTTGGATATAAAACAAGCGACCTATAATAGTCGCTCCGAAAATAAAAATTATGATAAAAATTAAACTGGCTCGCAAATTCCTCATTTTATATTTTCTTGCTCTAAAACTACGGGCGTAAGCCCATGGATTTCTATTGTTTAACTGCAAAAGAAGTATCCAAAACTTTTATATAATCTACCTTAGCTATTTTTTCAAAACCCAGCTCTTCAAATGATTTTTCAACATTTTTTAAATAATTTTTTTGGGAAAAAGCCAATTCCAAGCTTCCATTCTCATTATAAAGTTCTTTTTTCTTTTCTTCAAAGTTAAGAATCAGGGATTTCTCTTGAATTTGCTGGCTTACCTGAAAAATATAAAAAATAACAAATACTACGATTCAAAGAAGGGAAATTAAACTGAGAAGCCTTAAAAAAGCTATGGTTCTCAAGGGAAAAGCGATGGCTATTGTTTTTGACGTAAATTTTTTCATTTTTTAATTTTTTTTCTCCGCGACTCTCAATTTTGCGGAACGAGAACGGGGATTTATTTTTAACTCTTGTTCGCCCGGGATTACCGGCTTTTTGGTTAAAATTTTTATTATTTCTTGCCTTTCTTTTTCTTTAAAAAAATTTTTAACGGCTCTGTCTTCCAAGGAATGGAAGGAAATTATTGCCAACCTTCCTTTTGGATTCAGAACTTCCATTGATTCGGCCAAAACGGTTTCAAGGTTTTCTATCTCTTTGTTGACGAATATTCTTAGGGCTTGAAAAGTAAGGGTGGCAAAATGAATTTTTCTTTTTTGGTACCAAAGGGGCGTTGCTTTTTCAATTATTCCTACCAGGTCTGTCGTACTTTCAATTGGAGACCCGTCTCTTTCTTTGACTATCCGAGAAGCAATCTTTTTGGCAAACCGTTCCTCGCCGTATTCTCTTAAAATTTTTTCGATTTCGCTTTGAGAAAATTTATTTACCACATCGCTCGCTTGAAGTCCGCTGCCCCCGGAATTATACCTCATATCCAGTGTTTCCTGTTTCTGGAAAGAAAATCCTTTTTTGCTGTTTTCCAGGTGCCAGCTTGAAAAACCAAGGTCAAGCAATATAAGGTCCGGTTTAAAATTATTTTTTTCAACGATCTTTTTCAAATTCGCAAAATTGTCGCAAACAAGAATAAAATTATCTTTTTTTTCCCGATCTTCCTTAATTCTTTCCTGAAAATTATTTATCATCTCCAGGTCCCAATCTATGCCTAAAATTTTTCCTTCGGGTAAAATTCTTTCTAAAATTATCAAAGAATGTCCTCCCTCCCCTAAAGTGCAATCAATTAAATTTTCGCCGGGCTTGGGGGATAAAAAATCAATTATTTCTTTTTGTAAAACTGGGACATGCATAAATAAATTATATTTCTCCCCGATAAATCGGGGCGACCAAAGGGGGCACCCCTTTGAAATTCTCATCTTTCGGGGATTCCCCGAAAGATTAAACTCCCATCTCTTTTAATCGCTCGGCGATATCCCCTACCGACATTTCAGTTTTCTTTTTATACTCCTGCCAATTTGCTTCGTCCCAAATTTCCAATTTGTTAAAAAAACCGATTATCACCGCGTCTTTTTTTAAGGAAGCATAATCTTTTAAATAATCGGGAATTAAAATTCTTCCCAAATTATCCAATTTCGAATCCATTGCTCCGGCCAGCATAATCCGAGAAAATTTCCTGGCATCAGCTTGGGTCGCCGGTAAAGAGCCAAGTTTTTTTGCGAAATCCTCCCATTCTTTTATCGGATAGACAACTAAACAATTATCAATTCCCCTTGTAATAATTGCCTTATCTCCCAACTCCTTTCTGAACTTAGAAGGAATGGCTAATCTTTTTTTTGAATCTATTGTATGAGAATATTCGCCAATAAACATGTTTTTTCCCCAGATCTGGGGTGTTTTCCCACTTTTATCCACAATTTTCCTTTACGCATTCATAATATTCCACCAAGACCCATTGTGTCAACACCAAAAAAAACGCTTTTTTTCCACAAATTATCCACAACGTAAAAATAGCCGTTTTAAGGCTATTTATAAAGTTAATTGCTGTTAAATTTAAAAATTTTACTCGTTAATCAAAATTTCAAAATTATCCGGATTAATTTTTACGCTATATCCTCTTTTCACTTCTTCTTTTAAAATGGCTTCGGCAAATTTATTTTCTATTTTATCCTGAATCACTCTTTTCATTTCTCGGGCGCCAAAAATAGGATTGTATCCCATGTCAACTATTTTTTCTTTAAGGTCCGGAGTAATAACAAAATCAATTTCTTTTCTTTTTAAATTTTCTTTTAATTTTAAAAGCAAAAGCTCGGCTATCGCTATTAAATTTTCCCTGCTCAGGGGTTTGAAAATAACAACTGCATCAAACCGATTGACCAGCTCGGGACGGAAAATTTTATTTTGGAATATAAAATCTAAAAGCAGAGTTTTCACTTTCGAAAAAGGAGTTTTATTTTTAAAGGCATCCAGAATCACCGAGTATCCGGCATTGGAAGTTGCAATAATAATGGTGTTTTGAAAATAAACCTTTCTTCCCATGCCGTCGGTTAAAAAACCTTCATCAAAAACTTGTAAAAAAAGATTTAAAATATCCGAATGCGCCTTTTCAAATTCATCTAAAAGAATGAGGGAAAAAGGATTTTCTCTCACCCTGGTAGTTAAAAATCCCTCCTCTCCTCTTTGGCCAAGCAGTCTTTTAATGTCGTCTAATGCTTGAAATTCGGACATATCCAGCCTTATCATTCTTTGGGCTGAACCGAAATAAACTTCAGCCAGGGCTTTTACGGTTTCGGTTTTTCCGACACCGGTGGGTCCCAAAAATAAAAATGCTCCCATGGGACCTTTTCTTATTGTAATATCAACTCTTGCCCTTCTTAAGGCCGCACTCACTTCGCTTACCGCTTCCTCTTGATTGATAATTCTTTGATGAATTAATTCTTCAAGATTTAACAAAGTTTCTTTTTCTTTGGTTTCTATTTCACCGACCGGAATTTCCGTTTTTTCTGAAAACAATCTTGCTACGTGTTCAGGCAAAATTATTTTTCCTTTTTCCAAAGCAACCTCAACCATTGCCTCGTTTAACAAATCAATCGCCTTTTTAGGAAAAGGAACGTCTCCCATATATTTATCGCAAAAATCTATTATGTCTTTCAGGGCAAGATAAGAAATAAATTTTTTATATTTTTTTTCTAAAATCAAAGACAGGTCTTCTATTATTCGCAAGGCCTCTTTTTTAGAAATTTGAAAAACTTCGACTTTTTCGAAAAGAGATAAAATAGCGGTATTTTGCTCCAAGCAATTATGAAGTCCTTCGGGAGTGACAATCGCTATTACCGGAAAATTGGTAAGATTTAAATATTTGGAAATAATTCCGGCAATATCGACAACGCCGGGCTTGGCTTCCTTACCAATATAATTATGAAAATCATCAATAACCAAAATAATGTTTCCGGTCGAAACCACCTCTTTAAAAACCCTGTCTAAGATAATCTCTGTTTCTTCCAAGTTTTGCGTCCTTGCCAAAAGAGTTGCCATGTCCAATTCGATGACTCTTTTGTAGTTGACTTCCGGCAAACACTTGCCTTGGGCGCTAAGCTCAGCCAAAGCCCAGGCTATGCTTTTTCTGCCCACGCCCGTTTCTCCGACAAGCAAAACATTGTTTTTTTCTGCTCGAGCTAAAATTCTTTCCACGGCTTTTATTTCTTTTTTATGCCCCGATCTTTCAGAAAAATTACTGAATTTGGTTCTTGAGGAAATATTAATTGAAAAGTTGTCCAAAGTAACGGAATAACCGCAAGCCCAATCTCTGGCTATACTGCCTTTTTTAGCCAAATTTTGCCAATCTAAAATATTTTTTATCTTTTTATTTTTCTTTTCCAAGGACTCCAACCAAGAAGTCAAACTCTCTATGTCTTCTTTTTTTATTTTTAAATTAATTAAAATTTTCTTTAAAATGGAACTGTGCTCTGAAAGGGCGGTTAATATATCGCCTATCTGAACTTTCGAGTTTTCTTTTTCCATGGCCACTTCCAAAGATTTTAAAATTGTTCGTTGAAAATCGTCCGAATAAAATCCGTTGATATTTTCTTTTTTTAAAACTTTTAAATGGGCTTTGAATAATTTCTTTACGTCTTTTAAATTCAAAAGAAGCCTGCTGAATATGAAATTTAAATTCGGATTATCTTTCAGGATAAAATAACCCAGAATCGATGAATCTAATTCCGGAATTTTTTTTAATTTGGCGAAATTTATGGATTTAGCGACGGCACTTGCCGCTTCAAAACTTAAAAATTCGGCCAAGTTAAACTCAGAAGGACTTATTATCGCCTCTTCTAAAGTATCTTTTATTTTTGGATTTTTAAGTTTTTCTTCAAAAAAAAGCTCTTTTGTCCAAAAAATTACAGTTAAGGGCAAGGAAATAAAAAAACTTCCTAGAAGCAATTGCAATATTTTTTTTATAAAAACATCCTCAAAAAATCCATAAACAAATAATAAAATAAAAGTAAAACTTAAAACTAAAAACAACTTTCTCAGTTTTTTAAACAAATCAAAAGTGCCCGACCATTTAACTGCCTGATAAATTTTTGCTTTTTTTAAATCAAAATTGAACATGCTTTAAATAAAAAAATCAAAACCTAATATGAAAAAACTGATTAAAATAAACGGTAAAAAAAACCAGATTATTAAAGCTGAAATACCGATTAAAATTATAAAAAATTCCAAAATAATCCCGAAGATAATTAAAAATAACCTGAGCGATGCTCCGATGAACCTCATGATGGCATTAGAAAAAAAAGCCTCTAAATATATTTTAAAATCAAAACCCCGGCAATAAGGCCATTTATATTTTCGCCAAGGAGAAAAAAAAGTTTTTAAAAGCAAGAGAATGGAAAAATAGTTCAAATTAAAAAGGAGTAAATTTCTCCAAGCTTTTAAAATTGCACCGGGTTTATCAATTAAATACCAAATCAAAAACTGGAGAATAATGCTTTGTTTTTTGTCTGTTTTTGCCATTATTTTATTATAATCTAAAATGAGTCAAAAAAATAGGTTTTCAAAAATAAAAAAGGGCATTTATTTGCCCTTATCGGTTTTTTTCTCTATGCCTTGAAAGTGGTATATTTCTCTTCGAGCGTATCTAATAATGCTGGCAAACTCCCTTTCCATATTCCCTGGTCGCGCAAAAAAGCTTTGCAAATATTTTTCTTTGTCTTAAAAGTTGCCGGCTCAATACATCTTCTTTCTCTATAACATCGAGGCCCGATTTCTTTATTATTCCCTGTTATTGACGGATGTTTCAACAGTTTTCTTGTTAAGGGAATTCCTACTTTGTTTCTTATTTCCCATTGAGCAACGCCTTCGCTCCTTGACTTTGAGGTTTCAAGAACGCTGAATCCTCTGCCATATATATCAGCCCAAGCCTCCTGTCCCAGTAAAAGGAAATAAACAAAGTCAGGGTCTTTATTCATCAATAATTTCATCTGTTTTCCAATGGCAATAGAAGCAATTTCTTGGTATTCTTTCTTAATGCTTTCTGGAAAACTGGCCGGAAGAACGAAAACTCCTTTACCGACAATCCTGGCCAAAGATTCAATATCACAAAGAATTTGTCTTTGTCTTACCAACTGGGCATACATTGCTAAACTCCCCTTTATTCTCATTTGCAAAGAAATCGAATGTTCTTTTCGACCATAATTCAAAGAAATTTCTTCTTTTAATGGATGACTTTTATATTCCCAAAAATTCCATTCTGAAGCCGGTTTTTCTTTAGGCATTTTCAAACCGAATTCTTTTGAAACAATTGAATTAATTTCTGATCCGATTTCTTTTAATTCAATTAAGGGTGAATCGCAGAGATTGTTGCCAAGTTTTAACAAATGGCGAGGCGGAGCCGTAAAAATCATTCTGGTTAATGTTCCCTCCGGCAAAAGATATCTTGCGTCTTGTTCTGGAACTCCTTGTTCAACAGCTTTCTCATAAACCTCAAAGGCAATTTTACCCAATTCACTGACAGCTGTATTGTATCTGTTCGGTCTCATAACTCGGAAAGAAGCTTCCAGTCCCGCTCCGTAAACTAAATTTTGAGCATTTACGTTGCGCCACAAATAAAGAGCCGCAAACCTGGAAAGACCTTCCATAAATACAGCATAAGGAAGAAATTCGCCGAAAATCAAGTGTCCGGATTTTTCAATTATGGCGTTAACCATCTCCCGAGAGTTGGCTATTCTTCTCTTAATTTCTTTTTCTAATTCTTTGGCTTTTTCTTTCTCCCCGTTTCTTTCCAACCTTTTTACTTCTTCCTCCAATTTTTTACCCCGACATTCTTCATAAAGATCTTCTATGCTTCCTTTCTCAAAAGGCGTCTGGGATATCTTAGCTGCTACAGCTGCAATAATTATAGGTTCGTCTTCTAAAAAACCAATCTTTACCATACATATCAACCCCTTTTTAATGTTCTAAATAAGTTTAGTCAAAATAAAAAAACTGTCAAATGAACAGCTTTAAATTTTCTTAATTAATTTTAATTTTGGTCTATTCCGTATTGGTTCTTATCGTCCACGATATCGTTTTCCTGCCAATCCTTTACCCAATCTTTAATATTAAAAATTTTATAATCCCCTTCTTTGTTCGAACAAATCATCCTGTTCAAACCGGCGTTAATAATCATTTTCTTACAAATAAAACAAGGGAGCCCGTCAATAACCTTTCCTTCTTTGTCTTGGGCGTATTGATACATGTCACCCCCCAAAAGACTGACTCCTGCCCTGGCTGAATTTATAATAGCGTTTTGTTCGGCATGACAACTCCGGCAAAGTTCGTATCTCTGGCCATGGGGAATATTTAACTGATTTCTAAGGCAAAACCCTCTTTCATAACAATCGAGGGTTTTTCGAGGAGCTCCGGCATAACCAGTAGCGATAATTTGGTCGTCCCGAACAATTACCGCTCCTATTTTTACTCTTAAACAAGTTGATCTTTGGGCTACTTCTCTGGCAATATTAAGATAATATTTTTCCTTGCAAGGCCTTTCCATATAATTATTTAATTTCTAATCCCATATTTTTAGCAGTGCCTTCAATTATTTTCATAGCGCCTTCTATGTCGTTGGCATTCAAGTCCTCCATTTTTCTTTGGGCAATTTCTTTTAATTGCGCCCTGGTAATTGAACCTACTTTCTTTTTATTCGGCTCTCCGGAACCTTTTTCAATGCCGGCGGCTTTTTTTAAAAGCTCGGAAGCGGGCGGTTGTTTTAAAATAAAGTCATAGCTTCTGTCTTCGTAAACTTTAACTTCTACCGGAATTACCCAGCCCTTTTGGTCTTTGGTTTGCTCGTTAAATTTTTTACAAAATTCGGCAATGTTTATTCCATGTTGGGCCAAGCTGGGACCTATCGGAGGCGCCGGGGTGGCTTGAGCGGCGGGAATATGTAATTTTACCGTAGCTTTTATTTTCTTTGGCATAAAGTTATAATTTATATTTTTTTAATTTGAAGAGAGTCCAACTCCACCGGAGTGTCTCGGCCGAACATATTAACCAAAACTCTTACCTTTCCCCGCTCGGTGTCAATTTCCGAAACCTTGCCGTCAAAATCCTTGAAAGGACCATCTACAATTTTAATAGCGTCCCCCGGGGTAAACTCAACTTTATATTTCGGTTCTTTAACTCCTATCCTTTGTTTTAAAGTATCAATTTCATTTAGTTTTACGGGAATTGGCGTGGTACCGGCTCCAATAAATCCGGTAACGCGGGGCGTATTTCTAACCACATACCAGGAGTCATCAGTCACTATCATTTCCACCAAGATGTAACCCGGATAAATTTTTTCTTCCACTGTTTTTCTTTTCCCGTTTTTAATTTTTATCTTTTTTTCTTTTGGAACCAAAACGTTAAAAATTTTGTCTTCCATTCCCAAGCTTTCAATCCGCTGTTTTAAATTTTTAGCAACAGCGTCTTCGTATCCCGAATAAGTATGGATTACGTACCATTTTTTTTCTTCGGAAATTGTTTGTCTTGGCATATTTAATTAATGTAAGATATACATTTTTAAAGCATTATTAAAAACCACATCCAATCCTCCCAAAAATAAAGCAACCAACGCTGAAAAAATAATAACAATAAAAGTATATTTTAAAGTTTCTTCTCGGGTCGGCCAATTAACTTTCTTAACCTCCAACTGAACTTCTTTCAAGAAATTAATGATTTTTTGAGGAAAATTTACAATATTCATGGGTTTTTTCTTATTTAAAAAGCCCTCTTAGGGCTCCATTTTTAGATTACCAAAATGAAGCTCGGGTGTCAACTAATTCATATTACCAAAATAAAACCGCCTCCTCAAGAGGCGGTTATCAAAAAATCAAGAAAAAAAGATTATTTTTTCATCAGCATTATGAGTTTCGCCAACTCATAAATCTTCGCAGAAATATCAGCTAATTGTTTTTCTATGCTTTTTAACGCTTCCCTAGGTTCAACAATGCTAAAATAATAATCACTTTGATCAGAAAAAGTACCGTCTATTGTTCTGGCGTAAACCTTGAAAGATCCATCTCTCGGGTAAATAAAAGAAGGAATCGTCCATTGATATTGATAAGTATTTCCAGATGTGCAATTAACGCTTGATGCTATCTGAACTACTGTTCCTCCTTCTGCTTCTTGATCTAAAAGCCAAATATCAACAGGACTAGATATTCCTTGGCTGCAATATACTTGTACTGGATAAGCAGTACCCTTTGTCCATTTTTCCCCGCCATTGGGAGAAACAACGACGATTTTAGTAACATAATAACTAGAAGAAATATTAAATAATTCGTCGCTATGATCCATTGCAATAACTTCTGCTCCTTCTGTTGTAGTATTAACGCCATCTATTCTTATTTTATAATTTCTAGGCAAGGTATCGCCCCCTGGCAACCAACCTCCAACAATTGTCCAATCATAATATCCTTGATTTGCATTAATAACTCCGTCATAAATATAATTAATTGAACCAGAACCAGAAATAGTATCATCTTCAATATAAATTCTGACATAATTTAATCCTGAAGCGGTCCAAGATACTCTTTTAGTGCTGCCGGTTTTCCATTCTTCTGCTCCATTAGGAGAAATAACGGTAACATATGGCGAAATAACATTAAAACTCATCGAATTACTTTGTCCTTTGGAGTTTTGCACTTTAATATATCTCATCCCCTCTTCGGCACTAGACGAAATTGAAAAACGTGCAGTAATTTTTGTATCGGAAACCTGATTGCAAGAAACTAAACCAAAACCGCGGTCTGAAACAGGAGATATTCCGCAACCACTATAGTTGCCTGCGCCTGTAAAATTATATCCGGTTATTATTAAATCTATAATATTCCCTTTAGCGCTTTGATTAGGGCTAATACTGGTTATAACAGGCAGACTACCAGTCGGCGATACCGCTAAAATACTGAAATAACTATCACTATAGTCTATGTAACAATTTGAGTTAGTACAAGCCGTAAGCGTAGGTACGTTAATGAAACCATCATTGCAGGCTGAACCTATGCAAGCTATGGCTTTCAATAAATAACGTCCTGCCAAAGTGTATGATGGAATCTGCCATTGAGCGCTCCCTGGATTTCCAGTCACATTCACTAAATTATACATTACAAGCCCTCCTTGTTCGTTTATCAAGTCTAGACGAATAACGGCGTTACTAGGAGCGTTCCATTTAATATTATAAGTTGAACCAATTGTCCAATTTTCTCCGCCGTTAGGAGTAATAACGGTGATGTACGGAGCAACAATAGTAAAATTAATTGTCTTAGAATAAGTGCCGTTTTTGATTCCTCCTATAATGGGAATCAAAACAGCCGTGGCATTAATTGGAGAACCCGAAGTGTTGGTAAATTTTAAATAAGCATAACTGTTCGGTGAAAATTCTATATTATTTTCCCCGCAAGCAAAATCTGCTCCCGTCACGGCATTTTTGATGCTAAGACCGGAATGACAAGATATTTTTAATTCAACTTTATCTACTGTATTATTGGTCCAATAAAATTTCACTGATCCGTTATAAGCATCTGTTTCTGTATAGTTAAACGATGTGATAGAAGAAGTAGAAGTTGAAGAAACAAGGTCAAAATAATTATCACTATCATCTGAGCCATAGCCACCTGGAGTAAATAATTCTGAAAGTATTGATATCTTCCATTTTCCAGGAGTTAAAGACATAGAAGTCCCAGAACATTTCATTCCTTCGGTAAGTAAGAAAGAGTATTTTCCTTCTTTCGCTAAAACATCTGCTATCTTACACAAAAGACCATCTGGAGATCTAAAACGAAGATAAGCATTGGTTATGCCAGAAGAAATCCAATTAATAGAAAAAGTTTTTCCGAAGTAAAAAGTTTCTCCCCCATTTGGAGCAAGAACGGTAATATAAGGGTTAGTACTGGTTGCATTTCCAAAAGCTGTAAAATAATTATCGCTTTGGTCGTAAAGAGAAGGATTGGTTGCGTCCCAAATTTTTATTTTTAAACTAGATGGAATATAGGGCGATAAAAATGGATCGTTAGGGTCTAAATACCAATTGAAAGAGCCTAAACTAGCATCAATTCCAATACTTGGAATTCCTGATAATTCATGGCAGGTATATTTTGTTGGTAACAAAGGAGTATCAGCGCATTCAGCTATTTTAATTTTATTTACCCCGGATGATTTCCATTTAATGGTATAATTTTGACCGCCGAATAAAATTTCTCCTCCGTTTGGAGCAAGAACAGTGATATATTTTTCATTAGGAATAATATTTTTATTGCCGTAAATTTTCAGCTCATCTATTATTCCGTTAAGGGGAGCATATTGTCCATCGCCCGCCGACCACCGGTTATTTCCGATGGCAGGACTGCCCGATGCTTTGCAATAAGCATGATTCACGGGCACGCTATTATCAAGAACACCATTTATATAAAGCGAGAGTTTCCCGTTGGCAAGATCGAAAACGCCGGTGATGGATGTCCAGATATTGCGAGGAACTGAGTGCAAGCTCACGACCGTCATGTAAGAGTTGTCATCCGGTGGACAAAGCAATTGAAGAAAAACACGTTCGGTGTCTCGATAAATGCCCATGATGAAACCGTAGCGCTGAATTCCGGCGCCTGCGCTTCTATTGTCAAAAATATAACTGCTCCGATTATACTCATTGGGACCGTACCAATAAATCTGATTTGTAATTGTAAAAGAATCAGAAATGCTATTGTCAAATGAGTCTGGAATAGAACTAACCACTCCTTTGCCTTTTAATTCTAATGCTTTCCCATAAACGCCATTTACCCAACTTGCATTATAAACTTTTCCATTATTAATTCCGGCAGAATCATAAGCAGTGCTTCCGGCTCCTTCATCGAATTTCCAATAAGCAATTAAACCTCCCTGAATTGCGGGCGTAGCTGGTACCGCGGGCGTAGCGGGCGTAGCGGGTATTGCAGGCGTAGCGGGTACCGCCGGTGTAGCAGGTATCGCCGGTGTCGCTGGTGTTGCGGGCGTAGTTGGTGTAATAGGAAAGGAAGCTCCGCAACCATATGTTTTGTTTAATTTTTCTCTCGTAGCCTTACCCATAAATCCTGTACCCCTTTGCAAGCCCAATGGTTTTAAAATTTCATTAAAATATTTATCTTGAAGTCCAACCAAGGCGGAAGCTGTAAATTCACCGAAAGTGGCAAATGGTTTTTTCTCGCTATTATCTATTTGAAATCCTTCTTTCTCCAAAACAACCTGTAAAACTTCCACCTCATCTCCTTTATCTCCATATTTTAAATTAACGTTGAAATTATGGCACCAAACAGATGCTATTGGAGTTTTTGTGTCTTCCAGTTGCTTTTGAAGCTGTTCTATTTGAAGTTGAAGGCTTTTAATTAAAGCTTCCAACTCTTGAGTACTTTTTGTTTGCACAATAGCTCCAGCTTCTTGAGCGAAAAAAAACGCACTAATTAAAAAAATACTGATAAAAAATACTTTAAACTTATTCATTTTTTTATTTAATTATTTTTTAAAAAATGACCTTTATTTTAAATAAGGTTGAAAATTTTTGGAAATTTCCACCTTTTTTTGATTAATTTCTTTTATTATACCATTTTCAATCAACACTTCCAATAAAGTTCCTTGCATTGTTTCTGTTGAAAAGCTTTGATCAAATATAAAATTACCTAAACTGTAAGCTATCCAGCCGTTTTTGTATTGCTCGACCGGTTGGCTGACGTGCGGATGATGCCCTAAAATTAAATCAGCGCCTCCATCAATACAAGTCCTGCTAAATTCTTTTTGAAAATTTGTCGGATTTTTACTGTATTCCGTACCGGAATGCAAGGAAACAATTAAAATATCTGCGTTTTTCTTGGCTTCGTTAATTTTTTTTTCAATTTTTTCAAAATCCTCTCTATTAAAAAAAGCAACCCCGGAAGTGCTGGTACCGGGTTTCCAAAATTTAGAGCCAAAATCAGTAAAAGCTAAAAATCCTATTTTTATACCTTTAACTTCTTTAATTTTTACTGAAAAAACTTCTTTTTCATCAAAACCCGCCCCAGTATATTCAATGCCATTTTGTTTTAGAAGATTCATTGTGTCTTCCAAGGCAACTCTGCCGTAATCCAAAGCGTGATTGTTAGCCAAAGATAAAACATCAAAACCGGCGTATTCCAAACCATTTATCGCTTCGAGATTCATTCTGAAAGAATAAATACTGCCGATTTTTTCTCCCCTATTGGAAATCGGGCCTTCCAGGTTTCCGATTAACAAATCAGCTTTTTTTAGTTCATCGGCTATTTTTAAAAAAGGAAATTTAAAATCATTTTTACCTTCTTTTTTTATAATATATTCTACTCCCCTGTCCAACATAATGTCACCCACGGCAAAAAGAGTAACCTTTGAAGGCAAATCCGAAGGTATTTTTTTGGTAATTTTAGAATAAACCAAAGAAGCTTTTGTTCTATCAAAAATTAAATTTGTTTCTTTGTTAAAATAAAGTCCGCTCCCGGCGAAAACAATTATTTCTGTTAAAATTATAAATATTAAAAATTTCTTCATTAAGCAATTTTAAACAAAAAAAATAAAAAAACAATGGCTCATTTATTACGAGTCATTGTTTTTTAAGTTCTTATTGATTATTAATTTTTATAATATATTAATTTTTTGATGGAAATACAATATTTAGATATCCAAGTTTTTCACGGCTTTAGCGTGAGTCTGGATAAATCTTTTTCGCTGGAAAACTTCTTTTCCCATTAAGGTATCGAAAATTTTGTCAGCGGCTTTCGCATCTTCAATATTTACCTTTAATAAAACCCTGTTTTGCGGATTCATTGTTGTTTCCCATAGTTGATCCGGATTCATTTCTCCCAAACCCTTGTATCGCTGGATAGAAGGTGTTTGCTTTTGTTTTTTTATATCTTCTAAAATTTCGGCTTTATCCGATTCGCTGTAAGCATACTCTATTCTTTTACCAGATTGAATTCGATAAAGCGGAGGCTGAGCAACATATAAATAACCTTTTTCAATTATTGGTTGTAAATGCCTGTAAAATAAAGTTAAAAGTAATGTTCGAATATGAGCGCCATCAACGTCGGCATCGGTCATAATAATTACCCGATGATATCTTAATTTTTCCAAATTAAAATCTTCGGCAATAGCCGTTCCCAAAGCAATAATCAGGGACCTGATTTCTTTTGAAGATAAAATTTTATCCAAACGGGCTCTTTCTACGTTTAATATTTTTCCCCTTAAGGGCAAAATGGCTTGAAAACGCCTGTCTCTTCCCTGCTTGCTGGAACCGGCCGCGCTTTCTCCTTCTACAATATAAAGTTCGCTTTCCTCGGCATGTTTTGAAGAACAATCGGCCAACTTACCCGGCAAAGCTGCTCCTCCCATTATCCCTTTTCTTAAAACCGTTTGTTTTGCCGCTCTGGCCGCTTCCCTGGCTTTCTGAACTAAAAGACAACTGTCAATGATAGCCCTGGCGTCTTGGGGATTTCTTTCGAAAAAATCATTCAAACCTTCGTTCACCACTTTTTCAACGGCAGCTTTGGCTTCCGGATTTCCCAATTTAGCCTTGGTTTGACCCTCAAATTGGGGGCTCTCTATTTTTACCGAAACAACTCCGGTAAATCCTTCTCTTATATCCTGACCGCTTAAGTTCTCGTCGGTCTCTTTAATTAATCCCTCTTTTCGGGCGTAATCGTTAAAAGTGCGGGTCAAAGCTCCCCTAAAGCCGGTAAGATGACTGCCTCCCTCACCGGTATTGATATTATTGGCAAAACTTTCTTCATAGCATTCTCTTTCTTGGGTATATTGAAAAGCCGCTTCTACTAATACATTGCCTACCTCTCCTATGGTATAAAAAATATTTTTTTGAATCGCCTCATTGTCTTCCACTAAATACCTGATGTAAGATTCTAGACCTCCCTCAAAATAAAAAGTGTAAATTAATTGCAATTCCGGCTCCTTCTTTCTCAAATCTTTTACCGTAATCTTAACTCCCTTGCTCAAATAAGCCTGCTGGCGAAGATGATTTAAAATCCTGCTTAAATCGAATTTAATTTCACCGAAAATTTCGGTATCCGGTTCAAAAGTCACGCTGGTTCCGGTTTCTTTGCATTTTCCGTCTTTTTTAACCGGATGCATGACTTTTCCTTTAGCGTATTCTTGAAAATATTTTTCTCCCTTGCGGCAAACTTCGGTTCTCATCCAAGTGGAAAGAGCGCAAACCACCGAAACTCCGACTCCATGAAGACCGCCGGCCACCCTATAAGCCTTTCCGCCGAACTTAGCTCCGGCATGCAAAGTGGTCATTACGGTTTCCAAAGCTGATTTTCCGGTATCCGGATGTTTTTCTACCGGGATTCCTCGGCCGTCATCCGTAGTCCTTATCCGATTACCCGGCAATAAAGACACCTCCACGTTCTTCGCATAACCCGCCATTGCTTCATCCAAGGCATTGTCAACGCATTCCCAAATCAAATGATGCAAACCCTCAGGTCCGGTAGAACCTATATACATGCCCGGCCTTTTTCTTATGGGGTCCAGTCCTTTTAAGACGTAAATGTCCGAGGCCTCATAAGAATCCTCTTTTTTTGTTTTTGGAGCAACCTTTTCCGTTTCTTTTTCTTTTGGTTTCGGTGAATCTTTTTTTCTTTTCATAAAAATTAATAATTTTTTAGGTTTTTTTAAAGCATTTTCAAACGCATCTTTGAATAAAAATATTATCGCAAAACTGCGTTTAAATCTTTTTGGGTTTTTGCGCGAATTTTTTCCTGAATTTTGTTTATTTCTTCATTAATTAAGGTTCTTTCAAAAGAACGATAAATAATTCTAAACGTATAAGATTTTTTATTTTTACCGAATTTTTTTTCATCTTCATATTCATCGATAAGTTTTACCTCTTCAATCAAATCATCGGCAAAATCCCTTATAATCTCATAATAATTATTTAAATTTATATTTTTATCAATTATAAAGGAAATATCCCTAAGGGTTCCGGGGTATTTACTGACTTCTTTATATTTGCTGTTTATATCTTTAAACTGACTGGTAATCCTGGGGTCTTCGGACCATAAAATCCTGATATCGGTAATTCCCATTTTTATCATTGCCAATCTGTCACCGAATCCAAAAGCCCAACCATTATAAATTTCAGGATCTAAACCGAAATTTTTTAAGCATTGGGGATGCACGAGACCGGCTCCATTCACTTCCATCCACTCATTATTAAATTTTATATCCATTTCCAAGCTTTCAGTCGTGTAGGGAAAATCATCGGGAATAAACTTCCATTCAATATCAGGGCCGAAAATTCCTTTCGCCAATTCAATTTGTACGTTTTTTAAATCTTCCTGTGTAATAATCTTTTTTGACTTTTTACATACTAATATCCCGTCAATCTGGTGAAAAGCAGGATAATGGCATCTATCAATTTCGTCTTTTCTGAAAACAATTCCGCAAGATAATGCTTTCACCTCGCCCTCTTTTTTTAATCTTTTCAAAACTTCTTTATCTTCTAAATAAAAAGACCAAAAAGCTGTTGTATGCGTACGTAAAATATGTATATCATCCAAATAATAAGTGTCTGTCTCTTTTCTGCTTGGATGGTCTTTCGGCATGTTCAAAATGTCAAAACACCGCTCAACTGTTATAATTTTAGGAAAATCAATCAAGTCAAAATCTTTAAATACGGGCAGGTTTATTATCTGGTCAAATAAAATTTTTATGGGAGAATTTTTCTTTTTGGTTAAATCCGGAAACGCCAAAAGTCTTTTTATGCGCTCTGCTTTGATATCTTTTCTTTCATTTAATTCTTTAAGTAAAGATTGTTCTTTATTATCTTTTATTACTATTTTTCTGTTCATTTTAACAATACAATTAAATGAATATCGATAATTAAAAGAGTCCAAATTATAATCGAACTCTCATAAAATTAGAGTTATTTTTACCTCTAAATATTCTCTTATTTTACCTTATTTTTACTTTATTCTCAAGCTTTTTATATGTGGAAAAAAGTGCCATTTTTGCGTTCATTTTCTCTTTTAAAAATAATAAAGGAAAGGTATGGCCTTCCCTATTTTACAGTATCGATTCCGCTGCTTTTCAAAATCTCCTCCGGAGATTTCGGTGTTCTTCCAAGAATCACCGCTACTAAAGGGTTTTTTAAAGCAACTTCGTTGGTTTTTGATAAAAAAATATTATTTATATTTTTTTCTTTCTCGATTGCACCCATTTTTCATTCCTCCTATTTAATATTTTATATTATAACATATTAAATATTGTTTGTCGATGAATTTCGTTTTTATTTATTGAATTTTTTATCGCTTAATTCTTTTATCGCGTCATAAGCTACCCATTTGGCGCTTTTTGTCGCCCATTTTGCGGACTGAATCTCTTTGGCCAATTTAATCGCTTTTTTGTTCAAAAAGGCGTTTCTCTTGCCGATTTGCCTCAACGCCCAGTTAACCGATTTTTTTACAAAATTTCTGTCATCAACTGAATATTTTTTAATAATCGAAAAAAATTTTATAAAATCTTGGTCTCGGGCTTTTTTATCATGAACAGCCAAATAAGCCATTAAAGCAAAGCCGGCTCTCCTGACAAACTCTTCTTTTCGGTCCGTCCATTCTTTAGCTTTCCTCCAAGCGAGAATACTTTTGTCAAAAAGATTCGCACAACACTGGTCGCATAAATCCCAAGAATTAAATTCTTTTACCCATTCTTCCATTTGTTTCTCAGTCAACTCTTCCGGCTCTTCAATCATGCTGGCCAGGATTCTAGCTTCGTGAATTTTGGTTTTCCATAAGTCTTTGGCTAATTCATGATTTTTTCCGATTTTTTTAGTCAAACTCCTCAATACTGGAACTCTGACTCCCAAGGCATATTTAGGATTTATCCCAAATCTCGCCATGCCTTCCTTGTTTTTTGGATTAGAATTTTTCTTTAAACGAAAAATAACCTCTTTCGGGGTCATAAATTTACCGGTTAAAATTTTTTTATTCACGATTACGTTTTACTAATGTGTAGTTAAAATCCTGCCTGTTATATACTATGGTCCAATTACGGTCCATGTGGTCTTCGAATTCAGCAAAACCGTTTAACTTGGCAGCTGAAAAAATGGTTTTGGCTTCCTCTTTTTGAAGGTCATTTTTAAGAAAATCTATTGCATTTCTTAATTCTTCTTCAAAAAGAACCCAATAACCGTGAACTTGTTCTTTTATTATTGGCATATTAAATTATAATACCATAAAAATTATTTTTCTTCATTTAAACTCAAGTCCACGCTATACTTAAAATTAACTCGCAACTTCAAATAAAAAAAGGTTGAAATTTTATTTTTCAACCTAGAATTCTTCGCTTCTTTTATTGAGCTCATCTCTTGCTATCTTTCTTGCCGATTCGGTGAAAAAAAATCCTTGTTTTTCAATGTTTTTCTCCAGCTTGTCCCATAGTTGTCGCGGACTGACATCCTTCATTCTTTTGAGATCCGCCCGGAAGCCGATTTCGGAGTACCTCCATAACTTATCAGCGTCTTTAACGATGGCGTCTTCCTGCGAGATGGTATGTTCTCTGGTGTCATGCCCGTCTATTATAGCAACTACCTGTTCTATAATTGACGGATCACAGCCCAAGATTTCCAGATTCCTACGTGTCAATTCGGCTCCGCTTTTCTCATGTTTCACTCTCACTTCGAGCTCCTGCTCCTTTGTCCTGTTAGGATCGAAAATCAAAAATCTTTCCTCTTTTAAGAGTTGACACCAGCCGTCGTCATGGGAAAGGGCGGTCAGCCGGATTACGAGCGAGTTTACCCCTGGATGGTAAGGGATTAGTTTTACAGAGAAATCTTCTACCACTTCTGCGTGACCATCATCGTCTCTGGCATCATGATATGGTGCTGTCAGTTTCTTAAACTTCTCATAGAGCTCACCCTCTCCTTCTTTAGTGCCGAATTCACTCTTGGCGATCATTTCTAGAATTGTTAGACTTTGAACGTTGATTAGTTTTTCTCCTTTAACTGCTTCGACTTCCTCCCAGAATTTTCCCCAGGATAATTTCTTTTGCTTGTAATCAAGCTCGAGAAAAACCAATTCTCCTTCTTTCCTGTCCTCGGCTGTTTCCCATTTCCGTCTCAGTTCCTCACGATTGAAGGGAACTTTGACTACCACTACGAAAGCGTTATGTAGTGAAGCAATGGGCGGCTTTACCTTTAATAAGCCGATGATCGTCAAGTTGTTTCTAGTAATTTCTACGTTGAATTCCTCTTTCATTTCTTTGATGATGTGATCTATCACTTCGGTGTTTTCCGGGGTGCAACCAGGAACCCTGATCCCCTTGCCTACGGTGGCTGCTACAGAAGCAACCTGGCATTGAAGCCCGATAAAATAATCTGTTGTTATCGGAATCATTGCCGCTCCAAGCCAACCAACGATTTGACTTACCTTATAGTCAGAAATTATCACTTCAGCTATAAGATCTCTTCCTATTTGGTGGCTGCCGGCAAAACAAATAGTGTCACCGGGGAATGCTTTTGGGCTCTTGGTCAAGATATCTTTCCATTTTTTTTCAATAGCTTCATTGTCGCCGGGATACATCTTGATTTCCGACATTTCGGCAATCTTATGAATTTTCAAATTTTCTGGTGTCCAAATTCCTTCTTCCAAAATAATCACGTTTTCTACCATTTCTATCACTCCTACTCTTTCTTAGATAATTCTATTTAATTTGGAAAAGAGCTAACTCATACTTTATAACATTATTTTAAATTTGTCAAAAAAAATAAGGTGCTTAATGCACCTTTGGAACCTTGCCAAACAGTTTTAGGGCCTGTCTTTGTTTATAGAAACAAAAAAACAATCTTCTAAAAAGACTTGTTGTTTAAAATTTTGTTACAAATTTTATTTATGCTTTCTTTTTTTTGCCCTGGCTTCAAGCATAAGCCGCTTTATTTCTAATCGCTTTTTGGTTTTATGGGAATGTGATTTTATATACTTATATTTACCCACTCCCTTAGGTCTTTGTGTCATATATTATATCCTACCGTGTCTGTCCGTAGCTAGCAAGCGAAGGAGGACCAAAAAACCGCCTTAATGGCGATTTTTATTATTAACCAAATAAATATCAAACATTATTAAGGCTTTACCAAAGCACCGGCATAGATATCACCCCTGAAGATTATAGCGGTTTCAGAGTAATCTCCGTCATCATAGTTAATACTCCAATTAATAGCTGCTCCATCATCATCTAACCAAACCTGAATAGAATCTCCTTTGGTAGTATATGCTGAAGTATCACCATAAATATATAATTTTCTGATTTCTCCGGCTGGAACGACAAAGTCTTTATTGGTGAAGTCAATCACAATATTAGTAGTAGGAGCTAGGGCAGGGTCATCCAAAGTGTTACCGTCCTGATCTTTTACTACTAAATCAATTTGAGCATGAGTACTAGCAACCTGAAGAACTAAAACGTCGTCTTCATCACCACCGGCTGGATCGGCGGCTCCATCAAAGGTCATATCTTTATTGCCCATGGCTTTAACATCAAAAATAGCTAATAAGGCGTTAGCGCTCGGGATTAAAGTCCCCGTAGGAGACATAGGGTCAATAATGAATTTAGGAGAATAGCTCTCGTATAATTTCATAGTAGGAGTAATGGGAATAGCCGGTGTTGCGAGTGTAGTGGGAGTAGCTTGTGTTATAGGTGTCGCAGGAATAGCGGGAGTAGCTTGTGTTGCAGGAGTAGCGGTAACTGCTGGCGTGCCTTGGGCGGATGAACTAACAGAGGCTAAAATTAAATCGTTGATTTTTGCTCTAGTGGCTTCTCCAACATACCCGGTGCCTCCGGTTAATCCTAAGGGAATTAATATGTCTTCGGCGTTTTTTTCTTGGAACCTTTTTACTGCCACTTCTGTTAAAGAACCGAAATAACCAGTTACTAGTCCTTCTGGGTAAATCTCAGGATATTTGCTCAAAAACTCCTGAAGATATTTTACTTCTTCATTTTTTGCTCCTTTAGATAAATTTTTGGTAATTTTAATTACTTCTTCAAATTCCCCCACTTGTCCCTTTAATTCTGCAAGTTCCCTTTCTAGCTCTAAAACCCTTGTCTTTAGCTCTTGAATTTTCCGTTGTAATGATTGGGTTAATGCTTGTTGATCTGTTGGCTGGGTAATAACCTGAGCGGCGGTAAAATTAAAAGTTAATAAAAAAGAAAAACCAATTAAAAATATTAAAAATTTTATTTTTATAAATTTTTATTTAATTTTTATTATTACCTTTATTTTTATTCTACCAAAAAAATCGGACAATAAAAGACTTGATAATCGAGGCAGTTCGTCCTTTATATAAAATAATAATAAGTTAATGTCCTATTTCTTAACAATTGGAAGATGTACGGTAAAATGAGACCCGACTCCTTCTATGCTCTCAAGGGTAATCTTTCCTTGCATTCTTTTTATAATTTCAAAAGTTATCCAAAGACCTAGTCCTGTCCCAATAATATCCATGGTATATTTATTTTTAATTCGATAAAATTTTTGAAATATATTAGATTGATCTTCTGAAGAAATTCCGATTCCAGTATCTGCAACGGTTATTAAAAAACTTCCCTTTTTTAATGCCGTATTAACCTCTATAGATCCTTTCTCTGTATATTTAATAGCGTTACTAATAAGGTTAATCAAAACCTGTTTTAATCTTTCTTTATCAGCTTTAATTTGAACGACTGATTCAAAAGGCTTAAAATTTAATTTAAGATTTTTTTGGGTGGCCTGAAAACGCATCTCATCAATAGACTGAGAGATTATAGCGTCGGGATTAAAAGCAGTTATTTCTATTGGTAATCGATTGCCTTCAATCCGCGAAACCTCAAGAATATCCTCAACAAGATTATCAAGCCTATCTACTGATAGTAGAATATTTGTAATATAATGGTCACTATCTTTATCTAACTTAAGATCTTTTTTGCTTTTTATTAAATCTAAATAACCTTTGATGGCTGTAAGGGGAGAACGAAGTTCATGGCTTGCCATTGAAATAAACATATCTTTCATTTTATCTATCTCTTTTAGTTTAGTAACAGTAGAAACATAACCCAAAAGCCTTGCTTGATTGGCCACAAAAAGAACTACCACCAAAATTGTAAGAATTAAAATCCAATATGAATTAGAAATAGTTTTATTAATTAGGGCGTCTGAATCCTCGAGAGAAAAAGACATCTCAATCAATCCTATTTTATTATTTGAATTATCGGAAAGCGATTTCGTTACCTTCCAAAATCTTCCTCTCTCGTTTCTGTCAAGAAAAGCTATTCCCTCGGGTTGATTCCAGGCGAGGATATTTTGTATCTCTTCGTCTTTTTTTTGACCAATAAGATTAGAATCACTGGAAACAATAATCTCAAATCCTCCTCGCTCGTCCTGTGATTTTAAAATTGATAATAAGATAATCTCTTTGTTTTCTTGGACTATTCGGTCCGCGGAAGACTGAAGGGCTGCTGTATTTTCCAACTGACCTTGAATCAAATTGTTTATAATATTTTCCACCAATATCGCTTTTCTCTGAGTAATTTGGTCTATGTTTTTTTCATAGTTTGAATTAATTAAATAGTTGTTCACAAAAAAAGCTGCCGGAATCAAAATAATAAGAAAAAGAGAATAAACAATGTTTAAGTTCTCTTTTGTGAACAAAATTGCTTTCAAAAAAATATTGTTCATAGAAAAATCATTTATTTATATCACCTCCGGTTTCTTTACTGGTTCCTTTCTTTATCAAGCCGATGGCTGCAAGAGCAAGAATTAATCCGCCAAATCCAACAACAATAAAAATTAAATAATCTTTTTTTAACGAAGCTTCTGTTGGGGAAATCATCTTATTTTGATCAATGCTTTCTTCCGAAGGAATTATCAGAGCAGCCTGAGCAGTTTTTATGAATCTAATCGGTTCGCTTTTGGCTGTTATTTTTCCAGTGTTATCAGTTACAGCAACATAAACTTCGTGTTTACCATTTTCCAATGGTTTATCAAGAATATATGACCAATTTCCGTCAGAATCAGTTTTTATGGTTAAAATAATCGGATCGCTATAGATAAAAATGGTTATATAAATATCGGGCAAGGCTTTACCGCTTATTTTCAAACCAGTAGTTCCCTCTTCCAATTGAACCATTTCAACATTATTAACTTGATATATTTCTTTTTTAATTTCACCGCTCTCTTGAGGGCTTTCAAAAACCATCGCATCGCTTACGGTTGCCGACTCAGCCAACAAAGGATTACGACGATTTTGTATTTCATCCGCATCAACACGCCCATCATTATCTGAATCAGGAATCTTAGGATCTGTACCAAAACGATATTCTTCATTATTATTTAAGCCATCTTTATCTGGATCGGCCTTGCCGGCACAGGTATTTAAATCTAAACAATTATCTGAACCAAAATAATAATTTTGCCATTCATTGCTTGTTCTATCGTTTAAATTATTTTGAATAACGTTTTCTATTTTTGAAGAAAGCATTGATTTTGGCGCCGGCGCCGGAGAATCAATAGAACGGATAGCCTTAGGGCTCAGAGAACTGCTATTACAAATTCTGTTTAAAACCGGAGTAGTAATTTCGTAACAATTAGAGGGTGATTTGGAAATAATCATTCGGGTTTGTTTATTTAATACGCAATTGCTCCATACGCTATATTCATAAATACATGCTGTAGCGCTGGCTTTATTACTAGAATTGATTCCACTTTCAACGACGTTATCGGTAGCTGCACTATTCGTGGAAATGGGCGTTGGAATAATATAAACACATGTCTGTGTTAAAACCGGAGATTCGATTTCGTGACAGCCCACTGGAGTTTTCGATAAAATAGTTCGTGTTTTTATTCCCAAAGAACTACAAACGCTCCATTCACTATAATTGTAAATACAAGAAGTTTGCGAAGCACCAGAGGTATCATTACAGGCTTGTTGGATTATCGGAGCTGTGGCCGAAAAACAACCGAGAGGTACTGAGGTATAAGTACGGGTTTGGATGCCAGCAATACAAAGACCCCACTCTCCATAAGTATAGGAACAAGGAGTAACTACATTTTGCGCAAAAATATTTGAAAATATAAAAATAGCAAATATGAATAATAAAATAAATATCGATAAAAATGCGCGAATAGGACTTTTTTTCATTTTATTAGTAATAAAAATTTAAATTATATTATTTTAACATATTGATAATTTTACACCATTCACTTCTACTAAAAAACCGCCATATTAAACAGCTTTAATAAAAAAAGAACCCTTTAATAGCGTTTTAGGGTTCAAAAAGTGCTGGTTAAGATTTATGGTATATTATCTAAAATTATCTTGTATCAATAAAATGCCATTTTTCTCTTTCTTCTAATACTTCGTGCTGGCAATTACCGCATTTCCCTTTTGCAACGATGACAGCATAACTACCGTAATCTTCTAATTTTCTATCTATAATCATTTTATTCCCGCACTTCGGACAAATACTCTCTTCTTTGCCCTGGTAACGCTGTAACGCTTCTATATCACTACAACTATTAAACAAATCCAAGTAACTTATAAGCTGTAATATTATTGCTACTCCTATTAAGAATCCACCTATTATCATGTATATTTTCGCTTCTTCAGCATATCCAGGAACTTTTTCCTTATATTCCGAAGGGAGAGTAGTCATTTCTAAAATACCAAAAATTAAAATTATACAACCTATTAAACCTATCGCAATCGTAGTGCTAGACATTATCTTTACCTCCTATCAATTTTTAATCTTCTGATTTTACCCTAAATCTAAGATGGCAATTTGTCAAATCAAAACTCCCCCTATTACAAGGAGACAAACTACTAAAATAAATTATTTAGTAATTTAGATAGATATTTTTTGAATTTTAATTGTTCAGTAATACTATTGTAAGTTTCTAAGGCGATAACATCTCCAAACACAAAAGCTGGCAATGTTTTTAAATAATTAAAATCTTTTAAATTTCTAATTGTATGTAAATCCTTATTTTCTTTAGGAGAATATCCATTTAAATGATTGCAATCAAAATAATGTTCTGTTTTTCTTCTTTTTAAAATGTAATCAAATTCTTTAGACCATTTGGTAGCCTCTATCTTAAAATGAACTAAGTCAATACAAAAACCGCCTAGCCTTCCTACCTTAATATAGGAAGAAACAAAATTATCCTTATTCATTTCCAAATATAAATTCTTATAAAACCCTTTCCATTCTTCTAAAAATTTAAAGCTGCTTTCGTGAATAGTAAAATAAGAAGAACCAAAATTTTTGGAAAGAAAAATGAGCTCTTCTTTTTTCATATCATTCCTAATATGAACCAAAGGAATCTCTTTAATTTTAGAATTTAAAAGAATTTGATAAATTTTCTTTCTTTGGGTTTCCCGAAATTGTTCTAAAAATAAAGACACTTTAGTGATCTTGAATTTATCAATTTCCTTCAATTTACTTCTCCAATGATTTTCTCGGTAACCAGTTACTCCGACCAATATTCTTTTTGAAAAATCTTTTTTTGACATATTATTAATTATAACAAAAAACCACCCTCTGATGGTTGTTTTTATTGCTATCTGTGTAGCATTAAAACTAAAATTCCACCAATAACAAGTATTAAACCAATAATCATCTTAATTGTTAAAGCCTCTCTTAAAAAAATAAGTGCTAATACGGTTGCCACCGCAAGAGCACCTGCTAGAGAGAAAACATTAACAATAGCTACCTTTCCTTCCGGCATACTCATGGCGTAATTTGCTAAAATCGTGCCCGTTACCATTATTATACCGAAAATTGCCATCATAAAATAACTTTTCGGATTTGCTAAAATTGTTTCTTTTGTAGGCAAAGCCTTTTGCCACCAAGCAAATAATAAAGTAGCAATAACTGAAAAAATAGCACCGAAAGTCGTAGCTGTTACGGGATGAATATTTTTTAAAGCAATTCTGGCAAGAAGTTGACCTATACCGTAGCAAAATGCAGACAAAGTTGCATAAAAAATATAGTTCATGTTCTTTTATTCTACCAAAAAACCGCCTACTTGGCGATAAACAAAAACTGCCTAATAATAGACAGTTCCTGTGTTCTCCTTTTTCTAAACCACAAATTTATCTTGGGCTAGAAAAAAAATAGGAAGAAGGTTAGATTCTGCTATTTTTTTGCGTGCTTCTTTTATTTTTTTATTAAGGTCGTCTATAGAATTAACTTTTAAATATTTTCTGCCCCAATCAATAATCTCTGGATGTTTTCTAACTATTTTTTCAAAAGAATTATTCAAAGCATATAAGCCTAATTGCTGCTTTTGAGCCACTTCTAATTCTTTCGCGTTAAGACTGCTAAAAAGACCTGAAACACCACAGCAACACCTCTTTCCTTTAACAAGCCCGAGTTTTGATAACTCACAAAGTAAATTTCTGATATACTGTTTAGAAAATTTTATTATGTTTTGAATCTCATTCACCGTCGCTTCCCTCTCTATAATTTCCAGAGCTGCTAAAACTTCTATATGACCTCTATATAAACAATTATTCTTTTTTTTAATCTACATCACCAAACTATCTACCATATATGATAAACAATTTGGTGAAGTAGATTCCTCTTCCCTATAAATTTTAATTAAAGAACTATTTTATTCTAACTTTTATATTATATAGCAATAATTTAATTTTGTCAACAGATAATACAAAACCCGAGTTAAATCTCGGGTAAAACTTTGCGGGGACTCGTAGACGTAGCGTAGTCCTGAGTATTCCCGAAGGACCTGTCCTGAGCATGTCGAAGGATTAGAACCAGGATTATGTGGGGAATGAGGGGGTTTTATGATAAATTTAGCGGGATTTAAATAAAAAAAGGCTGAAGTTTTTCTTCAGCATAGATTAGATTGAAATTATTTTTTAGCCTAGACCGCTAACGGTTAATGGATATTGCTTTTTGCAACTTATACATTCAAGAGATGAATTACCTGTATTAATATTTTCTACAACGCAGAATATTTTTTTGTGGCATTCAGAACAAATTTTTTCTATTCTTTCGTTTATTTCTTTTGTTTCGCCTTTTTCTTCCAATGCTTTTTCTAAAATTACTATAACATCTATTAATCCTATATTTTTTGTTCCTTTAGTCGTAAGAAAATATTTTACTTTTTCGTCTACTGGATCAAGATTTTTTCTTATAAAACCATGATTTTTCATCTCTTTTAGTCTTCTAGAAATAGTTGCTGTAGTTAAACCCGTTTCATCCATAATCTCAGTAAAGGTTTTCTGTTTTCCTAAACTTAAAATAACTTCATAAAAACCACTCTTTCTTAAGATGTTTTCTTTTTTATTCATTTCTAAAACCTCTTTTATATTTTACATAAAATAAATATTTTGTCAACACAAAACCCGAGTTAAATCTCGGGTAAAAACTTTGCGGGGACTCGTAGACGACGTTAGAACTAGGGTTAGGGGGAATAATGGAGTTTTTATGGCGGATTTGGGTTATCTTACCAAAGACAGCAGTTAATATTACTCAAAATTGTAGTAGAAGCCCAATTCAAAGTTTTTACCCCCTTTTGATTTGCCAACACGCTACCTACTTGAGTAGTTGTGTGCTCTAAAATTCCGTAAGCACAATACCATTGACTCACTTCTAGAACATCACAAGGCACATTGTTATTTACCCATGAATACTCATTGCCTGTTGTCGGATCTCTAGGAATTGGATTTAAAAAAGTCCCAATGCCACTAGGTATAATCGCTGATTGAAGGTATTTACTATTATTTGCCTCGTAATACATTTCCATAGCTAAACCAATCTGTCTGATATCTGATTGTCTACGAGCGTCTGTAGGTCGCCCACCGCCTCCTACTTCACCCGTTAAAACCATAAACCAAAAAAAGAGATTAAAAATAATAAGAACTATTGAAATAATTAAAATAATTGTATATTTGGATATTTTCTTATTAAGCATATTTAATTAAAAAAATTAATTATTGTTTTTTTATAAATTTATTAATTATCTAATATGCCTCCCCATTCAACAACGGTGAACCCTTCTCTTTTGGGGGTATTAATGTCTGGCTCTGTAATATCAATCTTTTTATTAAGTGGTCTAAAATTAAACATTAATCTTATTACTGTATCGGGCTTAGGAGATATGCCCAAGGCCATATTTTCATTCAAGAAATTTTCTTCAAGCAATTTTATCTCATAGTAATTTGCCTCAGGCAAACTTTCAATCCAATATTCTATAAATTGTTTTTTTTCTTTTTCGTTTAGTCCTAATTTCATTAGATTAATATCAAACCATTGATTTAAATCTTTATATTTAACCACCCAACCAGATTTCGGTAAATCCACCTTTAGTAGTTTAGTCTCGTAAAATAAATAATCGTATTTTTGATTAATTAAGCCATCTTTCGTCACAAAAACATTCCACCCATTATTATATTTAGGGATGTCTTTAGTTATTAATCCTTTAATTTTCAATTTAACATTTACAAAAGAATCTTCTGTTGGATATAAATAGATAGCGGGTTTTCTTGCGGTACCTAACGATGATATTGTAAATATTGTAAATGCCGTAAACAAAAGTGCAAAAATAAATAAAATTATTATTAATTTATTTTTCTTTGAAACTTTTTTATCTTCTTCTTTTTTTTCTTCCATAATAAATATTATTAAAATTTATATTAACGGCTTTCTTTTATTCTACCACAAAACCCGAGCTAAATCTCGGGTAAAACTTTGGCTTGCCATTCCATAGCTATCCTACGCTATTCCATATAGCTACGGAGTAGCGAAGGATGGCGGGCTTGCCTCGCCGTAGCTGAGACGAAGCTCGCCTAGCGTAGCCATAGCCTAAAGGCGACGGCTCTCCTTCGCCAAGGCTTCGGCGAAGCAAAGGCGGGGGCTCGTAGACAACGTTAGAACCAGGATTAGGGGGAACAATGAGGTTTTTGTTTTAGATTTACCTCTCGTATAATTGGCAAAAAAACAACCAGAAGAAACATATCTCTGGTTAAATTTATTTTGATAGAACTATTGATTCAAGCTTATAAATTATATTTCCATTAAAAACTAAATTAGCATATAATCCTTTTATTATAGCCTCTCTTTTTGCTCCAAATCTTGTTCTAGCAAATACAGAAAATTCTTTTCTATCTCCATTTTCTATCTTTGGATCTAGAGCCTTAAAAACGGGGATCATTTTTCCGTCTTTATGTATATGCATCATTGGCGTTTTTTCAAGCATCTCGCGATAACTTTCGTATCTTTCTTTATTTATGATTAAAAGAACATATGTAGCTATCCATTTCTTCTTTTTCAGCAATTCATCGCCTCCTTCTTATTTTATCTTTTATATTCTAAAATAAAAATATTATTTTGTCAAATAAACTTACATTAATTTAAAAACCGCTATGTTAGGAAGCGGTTTTACTTTGCGGGGACTCGTAGACGACGTTAGAACCAGGGTTAGAGGAAATAATAGGTTTTTTATGATGAATTTGACTCTTAACGAATTATGTTAGAACTTGTTTAATAAATAAAATGCTATTATACCAAAAATAATAGCAAAAATTGCCATTAATTTTTTATAAATTATTGTTGTGGAATTTATTTCAGTTTTGGTTCCCCTTAATTGATTTTCAAGTCTTATAGACCATTCTAAAAAGGGCTTATATGAAAGCGTAAGTGCTCCGAAAATAATTAGAAAAAGTGGCACAAAGAAACTTAGAATTTTAACTATTATAATAGACATAAAAAAATATTATTTATTATTTATAAATATTATACCACAAAACCCGAGCTAAATCTCGGGTAAAAATCGTAGCGGGGACTACGGGACACGTTTAGAACCTTTAAGTGGGTGGATTTAATAAGAAATCAGGAAAAATGGATGGAAAGCATCAGGGTCTGTTTTAGTTAAAAAATGGAAAAAGGAGAGAGGAATGAATCTTTTTACAGAGAGTGAACTTTTTGAATGGTCCACATCATATAGAAAGATTTTTATCCTTACTCTCCTTTAGGAATCGGATCTGTTTTGAGCCGAGGCTCAACAAGATCACGATATAAATGGTACAAAGAGATGAAAAAATATTAGAAGGTAAGAGGGAGGGGTTCTTGTTCTGTCTTTCTGTCTAATCTTTAAGAAAGATCAATTACCCTTTGACGAACCTTGCGGGTTCAACCCTGCTTTCCTTCTATCTTTTTTTACTGCGGTAGACTACTTCTTGCCCGACGAGCATTTTCATCTGCTAAATATTTTTCAGAGAATTCCGTTGCCTGTAGGCTAGCGTTAGCTTCTTGAAAAACATCGTTTCCGAGAAACTTACAATAAGCAAGAAGTTTCTCTTTTGGCATTTTTAGTTTTCCAAGAGCATCGCCGATTCTCTTTTTGATTTCAGGATCACTGAACGAAGAGATACGCATTTCTTTCTTTACCATCTCTTTAACGATCAGGTAAGATATTTCCCCGACTTCTGCCTTATTAATATCTTCTTTTGCTGTCATTTCTTTTCACCTCTTTTTCTATCACCTCTAATCTTATATTAAGATCTCAAGGTGCAATTTGGAAAGTAAAGAATCTTCTTTTTTCTTTCCTTTCCATCTTTATTATACCATTTTTATTACAGTTTTGTCAATAGAGAGACTGACACAAAACCCGAGGTAAATCTCGGGTAATTTTCTTTGCGGGGACGACGAGACTCGAACTCGCAACCTCATCCGTGACAGGGATGCGATCTAACCAATTGATCTACGTCCCCCTTATTCTCCGGTGCCGGTGACAGGGGTCGAACCTGTGACCTAACGCTTATGAAACGTTTGCTCTACCGCTGAGCTACACCGGCAGTTTTATTTAAAAAATATCGACATACCACAATAATATTTTTATCGAAGTGCTTGCACTGAGCGAAGCGGAGTGGAGAAAGTATGCCCTTCGACAAGCTCAGGGCACTTCTTTCCACTTCGCGGAGTCGAAGTGTTGCGGGGGCTCGAATTGCACGAGCGTCTTCCCGATTTATGAATCGGGACGAGATACTACCTTTGTTATAATAAACTCCAATTTTGTTGCGGGGACTGGAGTTGCACCAGTGTCTTGGGCTTATGAGACCCACGAGATACTACTTCTCTACCCCGCTATAATTTTCTCAAGGTATTTTTTATTTTTTAAGCTTTTTAAATACTTTTCGTATTTCATCGCTTCCCCTTTCGTATTAAAAGCCCTCCGCCAAACTATTTTCCATGGCCCTTTTTTCTTTGTAGAAGTAATGCGATTTTTATTGTGACGTTCTATTCTTTCCTGAAGGTTATTTGTTTGGCCTATATATAAATCTCCTTTTTCATTTTTAAGAATATACGCATAGCAATTCATAATTCACCAGTGTCTTCCCGATTTATGAATCGGGACAAGATACTACTTCTCTACCCCGCTATAATACCCATCATAATAACTAAATTTTAAACTAAAATCAATAGTTAAAAAACATCCAAATCCTTAAAAGCTTTCTCGTAAATAGCTAAAACTTTTTTCGTTTCCTCCAAAGTTAATTGATAATTAGGGTCTCGAATAATGCAACTGCGGACATTATGAGCTTTCCAAACATCCTCTAAATTTGAGATAACTTCCGGCGTTGCTATTTTTAAACGATCTCCCAAGCTTTCTCCTTTATATCCAAGCTTTTTCAAAACATCGTCCAGCATTCCATCGGCCTCAATTATGGCCAGCTTATAATTAGATTCGGTCGCCCCTCCTAATCTTTTTAAAATTTTATTCCAATCGCTATCTATTCTTTTCATCCCATAATCTTTCCGAGTAAGTCTGTCCCTTAAGGGCTCCAACCACAACCACTCAAGATAATGGCTCTTTTTAATAAAATAAACAATGCTGATAAAAAAATAAATAAAAGCAAGGATAAAAATAATTTTCAAAACCAAAAAGAAGCCTTGATAGGGAGGATTGGTTAAAAAACCAATCAAGTCGCCGGAACCTGAAAAAAGCTCAGAAATATTTAAAAATTTATCAAACATATGATTATCTTATTTTCTCAAATATTTTACCAATTTTCAAAAGATTTTTTTCCTCAAATGGTTTCCCAATCAAGTGCAGCCCTACTGAAAAGTTTCCAATACTGCCGGCGGGAAGGGAAATTCCCGGCAAGCCCGCCAGATTAACCGCTGTTACAAAGATATCCGAAAGATACATAGAAAGGGGGTCTTTTGTTTTTTCTCCTATTTTAAACGGCAAGGTCGGGGCAGTGGGTGTTAAAATAATTTTAACTTTTTTAAAGGCTTTTTGGAAATCTTCTCTGATTAAAGTTCTCACTTTTTGAGCCCTTAAATAATAAGCGTCATAGTATCCGGAAGACAAAGCAAAAGCGCCCAGCATTATTCTCCGCCTGACTTCTTCGCCAAATCCCTGTTCTCTTGAATTAAAATAAGTTTCCATCAGATCTTTGGCGTCTTTGACGGAAAAGCCGTATTTAATCCCATCATAACGGGCCAGATTACTGGAAGCTTCCGAAGGCATAATAATATAATAAGCTGCTAAAGAATAATCCGTGCAATTGGGCAAAGAAATTTCCTCAATTTTCGCTCCCTGGTTTTCAAATTTTTTTATTGATTCTTTTATAATCTTATCCACCTCCCTATCAACCCCTTTAATAAAATATTCCTTGGGCAGTCCAATGACCAAATCTTTCAATTCCAGGTCTTCGTTTCTTCCTAAAAAATCCACGCTGGTAGAATCCATTTTATCTCTTCCTTTTATTGCGTTAAAAACAGTTTCAACGTCTTCGATATTTTTTGCCAAGGGACCTATTTGATCCAAGGATGAAGCCATGGCAATTAATCCGTACCTGGAAACAGCTCCGTAAGTGGGCTTTAGCCCGACAATGCCGCAAAAGCTGGCTGGCTGGCGAATTGAGCCTCCGGTATCGGAACCAAGAGAAAAAATCGCCAAGTCCCCTGCCACGGCTGCTGCCGAACCGCCCGAAGAGCCGCCCGGCACTCTTTCCAAGTCCAACGGATTTTTTGTTACTCCAAAGGCCGAGTATTCGTTGGAAGAGCCCATGGCAAACTCATCCATATTCGTCTTTCCCAAAATCACGGCTTTTTCTTTTTTTAGTTTTTCAACTACCGTGGCATCGTAAGGGGCAATATAGTTTTCTAAAATTTTGGAACCGGCCGTGCAGCGTAAATCTTTTAACAAAATGTTGTCTTTTACGGCGCAGGGAACTCCGGCCAATAAAGAAATTTCTTCTTTTTTGGCAATCATTTCGTCGACTTCTTTGGCTTGGCTAAGAGCCTGTTCTTTATTGAGAGTTAAATAAGAAAAAATTTCAGGGTCTTTTAATTGAATTTTTTCAAAAAAACCCTGGGCCAGCTCAAATGCTGAAAATTCTTTATTTATCAAACCCTGATGAACTTTTGAAATAGTAAGATTTTTAACCTCCATAAAAATTACCTATTCGAGTTTTTCAAAATTTTCTTAACTTTAACATAAGCTCCCTTCACAAAAGGAGCTAAATCCAGGAGTTTTTTTGCCGTTTTTTCTTCGAGTTCTTTGGGCAAATCTCTTCTTGTTACATTTTCAATGTCAAAAGGATGGCTTGTCGGTTTTACGTCCTTGATATTTACTTCTTTCAGCTTTTCGATGTAATCCAAAATCAAGGAAAGTTCTTTTTGAAATTTTTCCTTTTCTTTTTCAGTAAGGTTTAACCTTGCCAATTTAGCAATATGCTCAACCTCCTTAAGATCAATCATAAAATTTATTTTGGCGGTTCCAAGTATTCGATATCAGTCAAAACTTCTTTTAGTCCGTCCATATTCTCTAGAACCATTCCCGCCCCTCTGACTACGGCCGTCAAGGGGTCGTCAATTATTTTAGTTGCAATTTTTGTTTTTTTGGTAATCAAACTGGATAGCCCCCTCAACAACGACCCGCCGCCGGAAATATAAATTCCTTTTGACATAATATCCGCTAAAAGTTCGGGCGGAGTTTCTTCCACAGTAGTTTTAATAGCATCAACTATTTTGGTGACCGACTTTTCCAAGGCCTGTCTTACGTCCTCGCTGGAAATTGTTACTTCTTCGGGAAGCCCTGTGATTAAATTCCTGCCACGCATCGGCATCTCTTTCATCTCTTTAAAGGGATAAACGGAGCCGATGGTAATCTTAATTTTTTCAGCGGTTCGTTTTCCGATTAAAAGCTTGAAGCGCTCTTGGGCATAATTAATAATATCTTCATCCAGTTTGTCCCCGGCGACTCTTAAGCTTTTACAAACAACAATTCCGCCCAAAGAAATAACCGCGACCTCGGTTGTTCCTCCCCCGATATCAACAATAAAGTTTCCGCCGGCATCCTGAACTTGTAATCGAGCTCCAATGGCCGAGGCCATGGGTTGCTCAATTAAATAAACCTCTCGAGCTCCTGCGTTTTTTACCGCATCCTGAACAGCCCTTCTTTCAACCTCCGTAACTCCACAGGGAATTCCGATAATTACCCTGGGCCTGAAAAAAAATTTTAATTTGCTGTTATTGAAAACTTTTTCAATAAAGTATTTTAGCATCTGCTCGGTAACCTCGAAATCGGAAATTACGCCGTCAACCAGAGGTTTAGTGGCTGTAATATGAGCCGGAGTTCGACCGACCATTTTTTGGGCTTCCTCTCCGATAGCCAAAATTTGGCCGGTTTTTTGGTTAATCGCAACCACCGAAGGTTCGGAAATAACAATCCCCTGGCCTTTAACATAAACCAAGGAATTAACTGTTCCCAAATCAATGGCAATATCTTTTGAAAATTTTGACCAAATTTTTTCTAACATATTAATCTTTCAAAAATTTAACCAAGCTTTTGAGCCCGATTATTTTTCCCTCTTTTTCATCTCTTTTTTTAAGCTCAATCGAATTTTTTTTCAGAGTTCTTTCGCTCACCACTATTCTCAAGGGCCCTCCGATCAAATCGCAATCAGCGAACTTCTCGCCCGGACTCTTCGCCTGCCTGTCATCATATATTACTTCTAGTTTTTCTTTTTGTAAAGTTTCGTATAAACTTTGAACAATTTTTTTAACCTTTGGACTTGATTCAATCGGAATTAAATGAATCTTAAAAGGGGCGATTGATTCCGGCCAAATTATTCCTTTATCATCATGCAAAATCTCAACAACAGCTCCCATTAATCTGGTTAAGCCTATTCCATAACAACCCATTAAGACCAATTTCTTTTTTCCGTCTTTATCGGCAAAACTTAAATCAAAAGGTTCTGTGTATTTTTCTTTTAATTTAAAAATATTTCCCACTTCTATTGATTTTTGTTCTTGCGAAAGATTCTTGGCGCATTTCCAACATTTATCGGTTTTGCCGATTATTTCTTTATTAATCGCGGTTTGGCATTTCGGACAAATAAAAATCGCGTCCTCTCCGGCCGGGGTAATTGTCTGAAATTCGTGGGAAAATTCCGAAAAAGTACCGCCCGAAGCCAAGGTCAAATAAGTTTCCTTGGCGATACCCATTCTTTTAAATATTTTTTCGTAAGCTTTTTTAACCTTCTCGTAATAATCATCTAAATCTTTTTCTGTAGCATGAAAAGAATATAAATCTTTCATTAAAAATTCCCGCGTTCTCAAAATTCCCGATTTTACCCTTAGTTCATTCCTGAATTTATTTTGAATTTGAAAAACCGCAACAGGCAAATCTTTATAAGAAGAAATATAATTTTTCATCAAAGGCACCACCACTTCTTCGTGGGTGGCTCCTAAAGCATATTCCGTATCGCTTTGGCCTTTTAATTTAAACAAAGCGTCAAAATTAGACCATCGGCCGCTTTTTTCCCAGTTAGCTTTGGGGATTAAACCCGGCATTAAAATTCTTTGACCCGAGATCGATTCCATTTCATCGGAAATTATTTTTTCAATTTTGTCTAATACTCTTAAACCTAAAGGCAAAAAAGTATAAACGCCGGCCGTTAATTTATCAACGAAACCGGCTCTAAGCAAGAGCTTGGCGCTTTCGCTCATTTCGTCTTTGGAAATATCCCTGATTGTCTTGGTAAAAAGTTTTGATTGAAGCATATTTCTACTTTTTAATTATTTGCTTGATTTTTTCCACGCTTTCAGGATTGGACAAGGTGGAAAGGTCTCCCAGTTCCTCGCCGATAAAAATTTTCTTTAAAATTCTCCTCATTATTTTTCCCGACCTGGTTTTGGGCAAATCCTCAACTATATAAATTTCTTTTGGCAAAGAAATCGGCCCTATTTCTTTCATGATTTGATTCTTCACGCTGGCTTTGATTTCCTCCAAGGGCTTTTCTTCTTTCAAGGCCACGAATGCCAAAGGAACTTCTCCTTTTATCGCGTCTGGAATTCCAACCACGGCTGACTCCACAACTCCAGGAATCAGGTTAATAGCCGCTTCCAATTCTCCAGTTGTTACTCTGTGTCCTGCTATTTTTATAACGTCATCAACCCGTCCTACGATTCTGAATAATCCCTTTTTATCCTTAAAGGCTGCATCGGAAGTAAAATAAATTTTATTACCGTATTGGCTCCAATAAGTCTCAACGTATTTTTCGTGGTTCTTATAAATTCCGCCATAAAGGCCCGGAGAAAAAGGCGGTAGAATTACCAGATTTCCTTC
>JAPLXH010000002.1 GCA_026396195.1 Candidatus Nealsonbacteria bacterium | reverse complement strand
TCGGAAATTATTTTTTCAATTTTATTCAGTACCTTCAACCCCAATGGTAAAAAAGTATAAACCCCGGCCGTCAATTTATCAATAAAGCCGGCTCTAAGCAATAACTTAGCGCTTTCACGCAGCTCTTCCTTAGAAATATCCCTTATTGTTTTGGTAAAAAGTTTTGATTGAAGCATATTTCTACTTTTTAATTATTCGCTTAATTTTTTCTACGCTTTCGGGATTGGATAAAGTGGAAAGGTCTCCCAATTCCTCGCCGATAAAAATTTTCTTTAAAATTCTCCTCATTATCTTTCCCGACCTGGTTTTTGGCAAATCATCAACTATATAAATTTCTTTTGGCAAAGAAATCGGCCCTATTTCTTTCATAATTTGATTCTTGACGCTGGCTTTAATTTCCTCCAAGGGCTTTTCTTCTTTCAAGGCCACAAAGGCCAAAGGAACTTCTCCTTTTATTGCGTCCGGGATTCCAACCACGGCTGATTCCACGACTCCGGGAATCAGGTTAATCGCGGCTTCCAATTCTCCGGTGGTCACCCGATGTCCCGCTATTTTTATCACGTCATCAACCCGTCCCACGATTCTGAACAATCCTTTTTTATCTTTTAAAGCCGCGTCAGAAGTAAAATAAATTTTGTTGCCATACTGGCTCCAATAGGTTTCAACATATTTTTCGTGATTCTTATAAATTCCTCCGAAAAGACCCGGAGAAAAAGGCGGCAAAATTACCAGATTCCCTTCTTTTCCCGTTGGCAAAGATTTGCCCTTATCATTTAAAATATCAAAAATAACTCCGGGAAACGGCAGTCCGGTAAAAGAGGGCTTGAATGGTCCTATTCCCGGCAAAGAAGTGATTAAAACTCCGCCGGTTTCCGTCTGCCACCAAGTATCAACAATCGGACATCTGCCTTTTCCCACTTCATTAAAATACCAACCCCAGGAAGATTCGTCAATCGGCTCGCCTACTGAACCTAAAAGCCGAAGGGTTTCAAATTTATAATTTTTAATAATTTCTTTGCCGTACTTAACAAACATTCTAATTGCCGTGGGGGCTGTATAAAAAACAGTGACACCGTGCTTTTCAATGGTTTGAGCCCAGCGAGCCGGCGTTGGCCAGTCCGGAGCTCCTTCAAATATCAAAAAAGTGGCGCCGTTTAACAAGGGAGAATAACAGCTGTAGGTGTGGCCGGTAATCCAACCCATATCGGAAGTTGACCAAAAGATATCATCGTCTTTCCAGTCAAAAATTAATTTTCCCGTCCATAAGGCCTGCACCGAATATCCGCCGCAGTGCATAACGCAGCCCTTAGGTTTTCCGGTACTGCCGGAAGTATATAAAATAAATAAAGTGTCGTTTGCGTCCATAACCTCAGGAGCGCAATAATCGGGTTGGTCCTTTATTACTTCATCAAACCAAATATCTTTTTCTTGATTCCAGGGAATTTCATTTTTCGCCCTCTTTACCACGATAACTTTTTTAATTTTAGTTTCTTTTATTCCTTCATCGGCTCCTTGTTTTAAAGACATAATCTGTCCCCTTCGGTAATAACCGTCTGCTGTAATTAAAACCTCGGCTTCATTGTCCTGTAATCTTACTTTTAAAGCTTGCGAGGAAAAAGCTGAAAAAACCACTGCGTGAATGGCGCCTATTCTGGCGCAAGCCAACATTGAGATTATTGTTTCGGGAATCATGGGCAAGTAAATTCCCACCCTGTCCCCTTTCTTGACTCCCATTTTTTTCAAACCATTGGCAAACCTGTTGACCTGCCGGTAAAGCTCGTAATAAGTTACCATTATCGGCTTTTCTTCAGGGGATTCCGGTTCCCAGATTATCGCCACTTTGTTTTTTCTTTTTTCCAGGTTTTTCTCCAGAACATTATAAGTTATGTTTATTTTTCCGTCGGAAAACCATTCAAAATAAGGAGGTTTGTGGACAAAAACTTTTTTCCAGGGTTTAAACCAAAAAAGCTCTTTGGCTAAGCCCGCCCAAAATTTCTGGGGATTTTTTTGCGACTCTTTATAAATAGAGGGGCTTTTAACCCAAGCCCTTTCTTTCTGTTCTTTTGTAGGATAATACAGATTTCCTTTTTTTATCATAAATTTAAAAATGAATTAATTTACCATTAATCAATTTCGCTCTTTTATTCTAACAAAAAAAACAGCTTTGACAAAGCGAAAAGGTGGAAACTTTCCACCCTTTTTTTAATTATATGTCTTGTGTGATTTTTAAATTTTTATAATTTTCTTCCGATAAATTCAATGAAGTCGGCGAACCTTGAAGCATATCCCCACTCGTTGTCGTACCAGGAAATAACTTTCACCATATTATCAAATACTTTAGTCAAAGAAGAATCCACGATTGAGGAAAGGGAGTTGCCTTTGTAGTCGCAGGAAACCAAAGGAGTATCCTCTACTTCCAAAATTCCCTGAAATCTTTTTTCTTTGGAAGCTTTTTTCAACGTGAAATTAACTTCTTCGGCCGTAGTTTTTTTCTTAACCTCGCAAACCAAATCCACCACTGAAACAGTGGATATAGGCACCCTGAAAGCCATGCCGTCCAGCTTGCCTTTAAGTTCCGGAATAACTTTACCGATGGCTTTAGCAGCTCCCGTAGTTGTGGGAATAATGCTTAAAGCCGCGGCTCTCGCTCTTCTTAAATCTTTGTGGGGCAGGTCCAGTAAATTCTGGTCGTTGGTATAAGCGTGGATAGTAGTCATAAATCCTTTAACAATTCCGAAATTTTCATGCAAAACTTTGGCGACCGGAGCCAGACAGTTTGTCGTGCAAGAACCCATGTCGCAAATAAAATCTTTTGAAGGGTCAAACTTGTCCTCGTTGATTCCTAAAATAAAAGACGGAGTGTTATCGCTTTTAGCCGGCGCTGAAATCACCACTCTTTTGGCTCCGGCTTTCAAATGCTTGCCGGCGCCCTCCTCGTCCGTAAAGTGGCCTGTGCATTCCAAGACAACATCTATGCCTAATTTTTTCCAAGGCAAATTTAAAGGGTCTTTTTCGTTAAAAATTTTAATTTCCTTGCGGCCACATTTTCCCTCAATCAACAAAGAACTGTTAACGGTTTTTACGGAACCGTCGTATGTTCCATAAGTGGAATCGTACTTAAACAAATGAGCCAAGGTATTGCTGTCGGTTAAATCGTTAATCGCCATAACTTCCAGTTCCGGGTGGCCATCTAAAATGCTTTTTAAGGTTAATCGGCCGATTCGGCCAAAACCATTGATTGCAATTTTTATCATAATTTTGAATTATTGTTTAGTATATTATTATTTATTAATTTTTGAAAAGCGAGAAATTTAATTTTGGGACCATCCGCAGTCCCGATTTATCGGGACGAGGACCTGAGTCAGTTTTATCGCTGGAATAAAACTGATGTGTACCAAAAATTAAATTACGAGCGCTTTTTACTATTTATTAATTTTTAAAATTTTACAAATTTTTTCTCTGTCAAAACCAACAATCACTTCTCCGTCAATTTCAATAACGGGTACCGTCATTTGGCCTGATTTTTTTATCATTTCATCCTGGGCTACCTGGTCTTCCGAAACGTCAACTTCTTTGAAATCAATATTCTTTTGCTCTAAAAAAGCTCTCAAGCTGACGCAATAGGGGCAAAATTTCGTTGAATATAATTTAATCATAATGAAATTAACAATGCCGCTCCCAAAGCGCCGGCAAAATCTCCCAATTTCGTTATTTTTATTTTAACATTTTTTCTGGATTCAATGGAGAGGATTCTCTTTTTCATTTCTTTTTTGGCGGGTTCCAGAATCAAAAAACCGGATTTGGCAAACCCGCCGCCGATTACAATAATTTCCGGGTCTAAAATATTAACCAAATTCGCCAATCCCTTTCCCAAATTCCGGCCAAATTCTTCGTATATTTTTTTTGCTCCTTTATCTCCTTTTTTAGCTCTTTCTTCTAATTCAATCGAAGAAACATTGCTTTTCATTTTAATAAATTTTTCGGAAGCGTATTTTTCAAAACATCCGTTGCTTCCGCAGGAACATTTAGGGCCTTTAAAATCTAAAACCATGTGTCCGATTTCTGCCGCTCCGCCAAAAGCGCCTTTGTAAATTTCTAATTTGCCGTTTGCAACTTTAAATACCAGTCCTCCGCCGATTCCGCTTCCCAAAGTTATTCCCAAAACAATCCCGCAACCCTTGCCCGCCCCCATCATCGCTTCCGCCAGAGTAAAACACCTTGCGTCGTTTTCCATTTTGGTTTTAATTCCCAAGTTCTTTTCGATAATTTTAGCCAATTTTAAATTGGAAAGCATCTTTAAATTCGGCGGATTTAAAATAATATCCCCTTTTTTGTTAAGAGGCCCGGCAATACCCAAACCGATTCCTGAAATTTCAGATTTTGAAATATTGGAAATCAGGTCTTTGATATTTTCTTCAATCGCTTTTATTATTTCGTTTTTATTTGATGGGGTTTTTATTTTTCTGCTGGAAACGATAAAAGAATCTTTTAATAAAACAAAGCTTGTTTTTGTCGCCCCTATGTCAGCCCCAATTAAATATTCCATAATTTTTTGGTAACAGCCAAAAAGTATATCGGCATGTTCGCTATAATTAATCTATTTTAACAGATTTATTAAAATAAATAAAAAGAGGTCCCGATAAAATTGAGACCTTTTATTTGTCATCCGACATTTTGTTGTAAGCTTCTTCCGGCCAGCCGCCTTGAGCTTTTAAACGTAAAAGTGAATTTTTTTTAAGAACTTGTCGAGCTATTTCTATTTTTTCAGCTTCCGGAAGTTCCAAGCTAATTCCGTATTTCAAGCAAAACTGCGTTGATAATTTTTTGCGTCTTATCAGGAGACTGTCTTTTCTCCTTTTTTTCGCTCGAAAACTAGCTTTACATCTTTTATATTCTTCAGATTCTTTGTTTTTTCTTTTTAAACATTCCAATTGGCGGCGAATCATCGGAATTTCCCTGATTAATCTCTCCAACTCGCAATCGGTATTGATATACTTTAAGGCTAGTTTAACTTTTTTTCTTTTTTCCTTTATTAAAAGACGATTCAATCCCATCACCTCAGTTTCGACTTTAAAACATAAAAAATATTTCGTCAACCAAAAAGCGCCATCCATCCGGACGGCGCTTTTTTTAATTACAAATTATTGACAGCTGCCGCCGCTAGTCCCGCCCGTTGTTACGCCAAAACCGGAAGAAGCGGAAGACGTTGAAAGCGTTTGGTTACATTCTGCAGGAGCAGTAGTGAAAGCATCGCAAATCGCTTTTTTGAATCCTTCGGGCGACCTGTCGCTGATATTAACGACTTTATCGTTAATCACGACTGTCGGGGAACCTCCAACCTGATATTGCTGGTTAAGCTCTCCCTGAACGTCAAATTTCGGATACTGGCCGTTAAGCCAGGTTGATTTGTCGTTGTATTGCTCGGTAATCTTAAATTGATGGTCTGTCGCAGAAATACAAGAATTCATTTTTACTTTGTCTATTCCTGTGTCGGAAAGGCACTTATCAAAGTTTCCTTCTTGAACAAAACAGCTCAAGTAGGCGCTGTATTTATCTCCTTGCTCTGCTTGAATGCAATATTGCCTTAAGTTTTCATCAATTTCGTTTTTGCCGTGCATTATATAGTTAACAAAATATACTCCCATGTCCGCTTTATCTTTTAACAAACTAAGAACCGGTAAAAGAGCTTTTTGGGTTTGCAATCCGAAAGGACAATAAGACATTACAAATAATTTAACGTCCGGTTTATCTCTTTTAGCTCCAACCTCCTGCTTTTTTTCTTCCATGTTAAAACCCTGGACAAACAACATATTTCCGTCAAGGCTGACATAAGGCTCGAATTCTTCTTCGTTAACTTTAATTTTTAATTTATAAAGCTCGTTTTCTTTTATTATGCTGACCAAAGAAGCGCTTAATCCTTCCTGCAGCATATTTTTATTGATAAAAGCCAAGGCTTTTTCGGCTACGGTTTGGGAAGAAAGAACATCGGCTGAACTCTTGTTGGCATCGCATTTTTTATGATTAGTGTAAAGTAAGGTTCCGCTAATTATAACTGCGGCAATGATAATAGATAGCACTGCTAAATTTTTGAAGTTTTTGAGGTTTTTTAACATATGTTATTTTTTTATTAATTTTTAATAATAATCTATATTACCAAATCTTTATTTTTTGTAAAGCTCTAAAATTTTTGCCATCAAATCCGTTTGTTTTAAAATCCCTAATTTTCCTCCCTTGCAGTCCTTCTCGGAAAACTTAGAAATATTCTCAAAACCTGTTCCTGAAATTAAAATCGGAATTAATTCATCGCAGTGCCTTTTCAAATTACAGCAGGTTGAATGGTCCGCCGTGATGACTATCAAAACATCTTTTAAGCCCAAAAGCGGTTTTAAGTTTTCGTCGATTTTTTCAATAAATTCTTTCTTTCCCTTCCAATCTCCGTCCTCGGCCAAGCAGTCCATTGCTTTTATATGCAGAAAAACAAAATCATATTTTTTTAAGGCATTTTTAGCGAATAAAAATTTACCTGCTAAATTAGTTAAGATGGAACCATCCGCCCCCTTTACTTCTATAATTTTCATTCCCAAAGACTTGCTTATTCCCTTGTAAATACTTCTACCCGCAATACAGCAAGCTTTCAATCCATATCTTTTTTTAAAACTGGGTAATTCTATAAAAGAACTGACCCCTCTAAGTAAAAAATAGTTGGCTGGCAATAGACCCTGTTCTTTTCTTTTTTTATTAAAAGGATGCTCCTTTAAAATCTGATGGCTCCTTTCTAAGAATTTATTCAGAACATCGGCGGTGAACTTGGCTTCTCGGGTTTCGTCCAAGGGCTCTATTTTTCTTAATCCTGTTTCTAGTTTTCCGTAATGAGGATCACCTTCGGAAATCGCGGAACTTAAATTTTTTCCTCGTAAATCTATTCCCACCCTATAACCGTCGGCATATTTAACGATAAATTTTATTCCGTCAATTTTTATCCCGTCCACCGCCTTAACCAGATCAAAGGTATTATCGACTCTGCCAGCCCGCCGGTCAACAACTTCCATTTTATCATCAACTGTGGAAAAATTTCCCCGCAAAGCGACATCCCCTTTTTTCATTTTAATTCCCGCGCCCAAAACCGTGAAAAATCCCCGGCGAATCGGATATTTATCGGCGCTATAGCCAAATAATGAAAAATGCCCCTCTTCCGACGTGGGAAGCAATGTGTTGTAATGGACCGGCGAAAGCAATCCGCAAAGGCCGGATTTTAAAAGTGCGTTCATGTTGGGAGTTTGGGCCGCTTCCAAAGGAGTTTTGTTTCCCAATTCAGGAACCGGGCTGTCCCCTAACCCGTCAAGCACGATAAAAATTATTTTTTTCATAAAAATTAAATTACGATATTAATTAATCTTTTGGGCACAAAAATAATTTTTTTGATTTCTTTTCCTTCAATCCATTTTTTTATTTTTTCCCGGCTAAGAGCCAACTCTTTAGCTTCTTCTTCTGAAATGTCCGGTAAAACTTCTACCTGGTCTCTCATTTTTCCGTTAATCTGAATCAGTAAAACGATTTTTTCTTCCTGAATTAATTTTTCATCATATTTTGGCCATTCTTCCAGATGAATGCTTTTTTTATTTCCCATTTCTTTCCAAAGCTCTTCGGTAACATGAGGGGCTAAGGGCGCCAATAGAATAAGCATTCTTTCAATTACATCTTTGCCGACTTCTTTTTCATTTTCTTGGGCAAAATTAACAAATTCCATAAAAGAAGCTATAGCGGTGTTAAATTTCATATTTTCCAGATCTTCGCTGACTTTTTTGTTCAACTGATGAACTAATTTTATAGCTTCCTTTCCGCTTTTTTTATTTCGAACCGATAAGTCGGATTGAAAGAACTTGTCCCGTTCGCAACGGGATACCCCGCCGCTTGCGGCGGGGAGGGGTTCATTATTTTTACATTCCAAAACTAAACTCCAAACTTTGTTTAAAAATCTGAAAACTCCGTTCACGCTTTTTGAATTCCAGGCAATTGCCTGGTCAAAAGGCCCCATAAACATTTCATAAACTCTCAAAGTGTCAGCTCCGTATTGTTTAACTATGTCATCGGGATTAATGACATTTCCTCTGGACTTTGACATTTTCTGGTTATCTTCGGCCACAACCATTCCATGGGAAGTTCTTTTTTGATAGGGTTCGAGAGCGGGAGCTGAGCCGATGTCAAAAAGGAATTTATAAATGAATCGGGAATATAAAAGGTGCAAGGTGGTGTGTTCCATCCCGCCGTTATACCAATCAACCGGAAACCAATATTTTAATTTTTTAAAATCAGCTATCGCCTTGTTGTTTTTTGGGTCGCAGTATCTCATATAATACCAATTAGAACCCGCCCAATTTGGCATTGTGTCTGTTTCTCTTCTGGCTTTCCCCCCGCATTGAGGACACTTTACGTTAACCCACTCTTTAATTCCGGCCAAAGGCGACTCTCCGGTGCCGGTTGGCTGATATTTTTCAATATAGGGCAATTCAATTGGCAAATCTTTTTCCGGAACAGGAACTGTTCCGCACTTCTCGCAATGAATTATGGGAATTGGCTCTCCCCAATAATGCTGGCGGGAAAAAACCCAATCACGAAGTTTGTATTTAATGGTTTTCTTCCCCAAGTCTTTTTCCTCCAGCCATAAAGTTATTTTTTCTTTAGCTTTTTGTGTTGATAAAAAGTTTAGATTTATATCATTATTGCTCGAATTAATATTAAATCCTTCGTCGCAAAAAGCCTTATTAACCATAATTTCGTCAATCGCCAATTTAAAAAATGGGTCTTCGTAAATATTTTTTATTTCTTTCGGATACGATTTTAAATCTTCGGGGTTAAATGATTGCCCTTTTGGTAAAACTACTGGTTTAATTTTTAAATTATATTTTTTTGCGAACTCCCAGTCCCTTTGATCATGAGCCGGCACCATCATCACCGCTCCCCCGCCGTAAGTGGAAATTACATAGTCACCGATCCAAATCGGTACCTCCTCGTTGTTAGCCGGATTTATGCAATGGGAACCCGTAAAAACTCCTGTTTTTTCTTTTTCCAGTTTCGTTCTTTCAAATTCTGTTTTTTCTCTTGATTGTTTTATATATTCCTGAACTTTTTCCGCAAATTCTTTTTTAATTAAATTTTTTACAAAAGGATGTTCCGGCGCTAAAACCACGGCCGTTACCCCAAAAAGAGTGTCGGCTCTGGTGGTGAATACCTCAATTTGCAATTTGGTGCTTCGAATCGGCTCAGCACCATCCTGAGTTTCTCGAAGGGTGGAATCTACAATTTGAAATTTGACCTCTACCCCCTCGCTCTTCCCTATCCATTCTATTTGCTGGGCTTTTATTTTTTCCAGATAATCAAGGTTTTTTAAATCCTCAATTAATCTGTCGGCATATTTGGTAATTTTCAACATCCATTGTTTGATTTCTTTTTGTTCTACTCCCTTTCCGCACCTTTCGCATTTACCCCCTACCACTTCTTCGTGGGCCAACCCAATTTTGCAAGCCGGACACCAGTTAATCGGAATCTTAGCCTGATAAGCCAAGCCATTGTTAAACATTTGCAAAAAAATCCACTGAGTCCATTTATAATATTTAGGGTCAGTAGTGTTAATCTCGCGGGACCAATCAAAAGAAACTCCCAAGCTTTTAATTTGTCTTTTATAATTGGCAATATTTTTTTCCGTTGTTATTTTCGGATGAACTCCGGTTTTAATGGCAAAGTTCTCTGCCGGCAAACCAAAAGCATCCCAGCCAATCGGGAATAAGACATTAAAACCTTCCATTCTTTTTTTTCTAACAACCGCATCTATTGCCAAATAAGGTCGGCAATGGCCGACATGCAATCCTTGTCCTGAAGGATAAGGAAACTCAATCAAAATATATTTTTTGGTTTTTTTTGAAAAATCTTCGGCTTGATAGAATTTCTTCTTTTCCCAAAAATCCTGCCATTTTTTCTCAATTTTCTTATGATTGTATTCTTTCATTTTGTTATGTTTTCTTATTTTACTACTTTTTTTTACCAAAACAAAAGCCCGCGTCAAACGCGGGTGGCAACTAAAATTTTAAACAAAAAAAATTAATAGTCTAACTTTATTCCGACTTTTTCGGCAATTTGGTGAAGCCATTTTTCATGGCGGTCAACTTTGTGCGCCAATACAAGCATTTCTTGAAAATAAGTATCCGCTTTCTTGGCGTAAGCGTCAACAGAAGTCTGAAGATCTGAAAAATCTTTTCTTAATTCTTCTAAATCTGGCTTAGTGGCTACTTCTTCTCTGGTAGCAAAAACCTCAATAAGTTTTTTTATGTCTTCATCTGTAAGCATAATATTATTCATTTACATTTTAACTCTTCAATGGAACTTGTCAATTATTATTTATGGTTATTATGGTTATTTATCGGAAGCTCGATATAAAATTGAGAGCCTTTGCCTTTGCCGGCTGACTTTGCCCAAATATTTCCCTTCTGCATTTCAATGAATTTCTTGGCAATATGAAGGCCGAGTCCGGCTCCGCCGGCATCCATTCTCGCGCCCGCTTCCCCCCTCGAGAAACTCTGGAATAATTTCCCCAGTTCTTTCTCCTCCATGCCCAGTCCGGTATCGGAAATTTCAATTTGCAATTTGCCATTTACAATTTTCAATTTTATATCAACCCCTCCCTTCTCTGTGTATTTCAAGCAATTGTTAATTATATTGGAAATAACCTGCCTTGTTTTATCAACGTCCATCATAATCAAAGGAATTATTTCTTTTGGCTTTTCGAATTTTAAATAAAGATTTTTATCCTTTGCTTGAACGTCAAATATGCCTACTATGCTGGAAATCAAATCTTCCATCGAAGCCATTCCCAGTTCTAACTGCAACTTTCCCGATTCAATTCGGGACAAGCTCAACAAATCATTCACTAATTTCACCAATTTTTCATTTTGCTGATAAACCTTTTCCATGGGTGTTTTGGCTTTTTCCGGTATCTTCCCGTAACTTCCCTCTAAAATCATGGATATATAGCCCTTTACGGCAGTCAAAGGCGTTCTCAATTGATGGGAAGCAATAGCAATAAACTCTGACTTGGCACTGCTCAGTTTTTCTATTTCCTTTCTTTGTTCAATTTCTCTCTTAACGCTTTTTATTAATGCTAAACCTAAATATAAAAAGATGAAAACTGCTAATCCTTTAAAGAGTTGTAAAATTAAATTATCGGTAAAGACTAAAGTATCTACGGAAAGCAAGATAGCAATCAATCCAATAAAAATACTTGTAATAATAACTTTAATTCCGAACAATTCTTGTTTAACAATAGCATAAGCAGTAAAAACCAAAATAAAAATAGCTGAAAAATCTCCCAAGTGTTGGTATTGGATGGTTTTGAAAATAATAGGAAAAATTATATTGAATATAAGGTTAAATAAAAAACAAAGGAAGCCGCCTATTAAAAAATATTCGACTTTTATTTTATCTGCTCGAGAAAGTTTAAAGTATTTTTTTAAAAGTTGACCTAAAAGTATAATTAATAAAATGGCTGATACTATAGAAAAAGTGTCTCCTAGTTTTCCAAAAACAACCTCATTCCCCCATTCTTTTGAATTAACATCTTTAATAATTAGGTCTGTAAAAAAAGAAATAAAACAAAAAAATAAAGTAACAATAATAATAATTTTTTCCAAAAAAGGATATCGTTTTTCTTCTTTTGGAAAATATACTACAAAAAAATAAGTAGCTAAAGCGGCTAAAGGAATTACTCCCCAATTTAATCTATATAAAATAATCGATATTGAAACTTGAGAAGAAGCGCCAAAATAAGCAAAAATAGCCCATAAAAGTAGAAAAATAGTCATTAAAAAAAACCACTGGTTCATTTTTTCTTTAGGATTAAAAAAATAAACCCAAAAAGCCAACCATCCGCCTAAAAAAGTAATTAAAAAAACTAGAACCTGATAAATTAAAGAAATTTCTGTCATATTAAAATTTTACCTAATAAAATAAAAAATGACCACAAAATAAATTCTCCGTCAACTATTACATTATACAAAAAATTCTGGCTTATTACTAAATTGTTAACTTGTTTAAAATAGTAAAACGCATAAAAAACAGTAAAAACAAGAATTATCGAATAAAATGGAAATAGATTAAAAAAAACTCCCAAAATTATAGGTAAAAAAGATAAAATATTTAAAATATTTAAAAATTTTATTAATTTTTCTTTTCTCAACACAACCGCTAGTGTCAATAGTTTTTCTTTTTTATCGCTTTCTATGTCTTTTATATCGCAAAAACTTGTGTTTATTGTCCATCTTAAAAAAATAAAAACTAATATAAAAAATAAAGACAAGCTGAATGACAAATAATAATAAAATATAAGAAATAAAGATAAAGAAGCCCACATTAAAGAAACATAAAATCCTTTAAAGCCAACTATTTTTTTAGTTAAATTCTTAAAAATTTTACTATAAAGTAAGCTCATTAAAAGTAAAGAAAGGCCAAAAAATAAAATTTTTGGCGTACTAAAATAATAAAGCATTAAAATAATAATTAATATAAAAATTCCGATAATTATTGGAATTTTTGAAACATACTTTTCAAAATGTTTTGTTCTTTCAGGGTTTGTTAAATAATCTTTTTTGAAATCTTTATAGCGATTATAAAGATAAGCAGACTGCATTCCCAAGTAAACAATAAATAAACAATCCCAAGTAATTTTTATTCCCAACAAAATAGCTGAAGTAAAAACAATACTTGAGGCGCCCAACGACAATAAATGCCCGCCGTAAACAAATTCATTCCGTATTGAGTTCAAAGCTTTTTTAATCATCTCCATTACAACTAGAATAAATTTGTATTTTTTATAATTTTCAACTGAAACTCTTTTTCCAAAAATTTTTAATAAACTTTCTACCATCATCTCATAATTTTCACTATTTAACTTTTCTAGTCTTAATCTTTTAAGATACTTCTTTTTTAATTCCTTCCCGAAGCTTTTTTTCCAAAGATTACCATAGTCTTCATTGTTCATAATTGCTCTGGCCGCTAAGCATCCAGAAAGAATCGCATAATGTGTACCAAAACCTGTAGCTGCGTCTACGAATCCAGCCGCTTCTCCGACATAAATCTTTTTATCTTTTTTTGCGGTCTTGGGAGGATTGAAATGTATAAATCCATAGATCTCATTTTTAAACTTAGCACCGTTAAGAAAATTCTTAATGATATTATTATCCTTTATCAATAGGTTAAATCTTTCTTCAAGCTCTTTCTTACTTTCTATTTTAGTACCAGCGATAACTAAAGAAAATTCATTAAAAAAAGGAGCCATATAAATATACCCATGGGGAGCATGAGAATCCCCCATCAAATAATAGATAGAATCAATCTTTGCGGTAGAATCTTTTATATAATGCCTTCCATAAGCTACCCCTTTTACTGAAGAAGCCCCTACGGCCACAATATCTATATCTTTATCGTCTCGATTCACGGCTTGATTAAAATGAAACTTAATTCCATGGCTCTTGGCTTGTTCAAATAATTCGTTATCTAAAGAACGCTCATCAGAACAGCCTCGAATAAAGTTATAAAAAAGAGGTTTGTTTTCGGAGTAAACCTCGATGTGCTTAGACGAAGAAGAAAAACGAAGTTCCTTGAAGACTGGGTAAATATTAGATATTTCGATTCCTAATTCTTTATATTTTTCAATCACGTCGTAATCATAAGAGTAATTTCTTAAAGAGTGTATGTCTTTTTCAAAGAAACTTCCAACCCTCGAACGTTTCTCAAAGATTTCAACCTGATAACCATTTTTTGCTAAAACAATTCCCGATACAAGACCGGAAATTCCCGCTCCTAAAATATTAATTTTTTTATTAGTTATTTTTGTTTGCATCACTTACCTTTTGAATTACCATAAATAATCACGGGTATCCCACCATAGAGAAAAAAATTCAAAAATTTTAGAAAAATTTTTTTTAAGACAAAGCTTACTCTTAATTTCCAAAAGCCCTTGATTAGTTTTTAAATATGAAGTTCCTTTTTCCTCTAAAATTTCGCCTAACTCATTAAGAGTTTGATTATCAAAAGAATTGAAAATTTCGCTTGCTTTGATAATTTTTTTATTAGCGAATGGTAACATTTTAATTTTTTTTTCGTATTGAGATGTCTGATTTTCTAAAATACACTGAGCGGCGATTTTTCCAGACAGCATTGCTTGACTAATTCCTCCTTTAAAAATTGGGTCAATTAAACCAGCAGCATCTCCTAATAACAAAACATTATCTTTGAAAAGACTAAGCTCTGTAGGTCTTAAAGGAATGGCCCCGCTTCTATTCTCTATTAACGAATATTTTCCGTATTCTTTTTTGACTTCCTCTTCTAAAAAATCTTTAAATTTTTTTACTAAGTTTCTATCCTTACCTCCTATTCCAATATTGGCAGTATTTTTTGACTGCGGAAAAATCCAAGCATAACCTTGGGGATATTTTTCGTTATCAAAATAAATTTTAAGATTTCTTGTGTCTATTTTTTTTTCTAATTTTATTATGTAAGCGATAGCTCCAATAGTATTTAATTTATTTTTAAAAATTAACTTTCTAACAATAGAGTTTACCCCATCAGCACCAATTAAATATTTTGATTTAAATATTTCACCGCTTGAAGTTGTTACCTTCCAAGTATCTTTATCTTTTTTTATGTCAACAACTCTTGTATTTAATTTCATCTTGGCTTTTAATTTTTTTGCCAAAAATTTTTCAAATCTAGATCTATTAATTGTATAACCAATAATATCTTGATGTGACTTTCCAATTATTTTTTGATTTGGCATAATTCTTTCGACTTTATGAATTTTGCAACAAATCCAACCTGAATCTGGTTTAATTTTTTGAATCTCTAATGCTTTTTTACTAATTCCTTCTCCGCATTGAACAGGTTTACCAATTTCTTTTTTTTGTTCAATTATTAAAGCATTTTCTAAATAAGAGCCGGCAATTAGCCCTCCTGGTCCCCCTCCAACAATAATAGTTTCAAAATATTTATCCATTTTCTGTTTATTTTCAATTTTTTCTTCCATTTTTATTAAAAATTCTCTTAATTTTCATAAGCTATTTCATTAATTTTACCCCGAATAATCCCAAAAGTCCAAATCTCCTCTCTGCCGTCGCCCACGACTCAACTACTCCGTCCTTGACTCTGTATAAATCCCTAGGGTTCTACGGGTTTTATGACGGGGATATACGGGGCTTGCCCAGTAGTAGAAATTTGACAGATATTTATCTACGAAATAGGTCAAATTTTCACTACTGGGCTTGCTTTTTTCCCCAAATAATAACAACAAAAAATCGTCCTTCGACAAGCTCAGGGCGATTTTTTATGGTTTCTTGTTCCTTATAGAATATCCTTAATTTCTTTCAAAGAATCTATTTTTTTCCATGCAAATTTTTTTAGTTCTTCGCTCGAAAACCCGATGGCAATTCCATACCCGGTTTGTTTAAAAACTTCTAAATCATTATCACTGTCCCCCATAAAAACAACTTCTTTTATATTTATTCCGATTTTTTTCACAAGTTCATTGAGTTGTTTAATCTTAATTTCTCCTTGATTGTCTCGGTAGTAAATTTTTTCAAGAATCCCATTTTTATCAAATTCCAAGGAAGAATTTGCATAAAAACCGTCTACGCCCAATTTTTTAGCAATTTCTTCTACGTAAATATCAATTGCGCCCGAAATAAGATAAGTTTTATATCCTTTTTTCTTTAAATAAGAAACAATTTCTTTAGCTTCGGGTTTGGATTCAATTTTTGAGAATAGTTCTTTAATAAATTTTTGATTAGCGTTACCGCTTTCCTGGTACATTTTAGTTAACATTCTTTCTCCTTCAAAGAAAGAAATTTCCCCGCTTTTCGAACGGTTAAAAATATCAAGATGTTTTTCGATAGAACAACCCAATCCTTTAGTTAACAAAAGCCAAGAAATCCCATCAACTAAAGTTCCATCTATATCAAAACAAACCAATTTAAATTTATTCATATTTTAATTTTACCACTTCGGTAAACTCAGTGTAAACAAAAAATCGTCCCTTTAGCGATTTTTTAATTTTTTTAATTTAATTTAAAAAAATTATTTTTTATTAGTCTTAGATAGTCCGAGTTCAAGACTAACCTTTGGATCAAGATCGGTTGTAAATAATTTTTTTATTTCTTTTGGCTTAACCCATCTAATCTCGGCTATTTCATGCGGTTCTTTCGGTTTTGCTACAAGCCTTGGCAGAACTAACCTGCAAAGATGATAAACTATAAATACTGAAAACTGAGGATGAAGTCGAAGAGAAATCTCCTCGACTGGTTCGATCTTATAACCAGTTTCAGCTAGTACTTCTCTAGCAACACACTCTTTTCTAGTTTCGTTTATCCGTTGTTTGCCACCCGGAAAAGCCCAAGTCAAGACTGAACCGTCTTTTCCTTTCTCTCTTTTTACTCTTTTAATTAATAAAACTTCTTTATTACCATTAACCACTATCCCTAAATTAATTAAATCTTCAATCTCTGATTTTTTTTGCGAAAGAGATTCTAGTATATTTTCTAATTCACCTATTTTAGAAAATAATATATCTAGGTCATCTTTTTGGACGATCATTAAATTTTTATTTTTCTTTCTTTCTATATCTTTCTCAAGTTCCTTTTGCTTTTTTTTATTTGAAGCTTTTAAAATAATATTTTCAACAACTCCAAAAAATGGAGAATTTTTGTTTAAATAATAATAAACCAAATTTCCAGTTTTTTCTTGCTTGAAAAGCCCTAATTTTTCCAAAGAAATCAGTTCTCGACGTATATTTCCAACCGAAAGCTTGAGAATTCTTTCTAATTCCCTTAGATAATATTTTTTTTCCTGATTGGCAAAGAAAAAACGTAAAATTTTTTCCCTTGTTTTCGATTTTATTAATCCTATTAAATTCATAATCTTTTAACCAATTGTACCATAATTGTAGTCAATTAAAATAAAACATCAAGTTATTATTAGAGACAAAAAATCCGACAGAAAATTTTTGTCGAAATATTAATTTTTAGATTATTAGTCTCTCTTTTTGTAATAGCTCTTTAATAAAAATTTACCTCGAATAATTTTATTTTTTTATCGAATTTTTAAAAATTGATATTTAAATCCTTCATTGTCGGGTTCTATTTCTATTGTTTTACATTTATGTTTGTTAAAAATTTCTATTGCTTTATCAACTTTATTTTTTGTCATAGCAATTAAGCCCGGCCCAGCTGAACTCATAAAACAAACTTCTATTCCCGATAAACGCATTTCAAGAATAATTCCTAATAAATCCCCTCCATGCAAAGCAATTAGAGGGGCTCCTTTAGTACCACAAAAGGAAATATCATAGAGAATGGCTCCCATTTTTTTAAGATCGTGTTGCTTTAGGGCGGGTGCAAAATCCATTAATAACCAATAGCAAATTTTAGCCGCATTAAATCTATCGATATGTCTTACCCAATCAAGAGAAAAAACATCAACATCAGAAGTTTCCGGCCCCTTGCCAACTCCTGGTACATTGGGAATGCCAGCGATAATTTTTGTTCCCTTCGGATATGTATCCCAAATTATTAACTCGCAATCCGATGTGGTGATTCCAATCCCACCCCTTTGGACTAAATTCCCCGAACTACCAGTAGAAATGCCTGGAGTCAAATAGTCTTTCTTTTTTTCACTTTCTTCGCCGTAATTATGAGCGATAAACTTAACAATTTCTTTTTTATTAAAAGGCTCGCCAAGCAATATATTTATACCATTAGCTACTGCCTCACAAATCGTTGCCGTAGACGCAAAACCAACATGTCTATATGGATGATTTTTTGTCTTTATTTTAAACCCGCCGTTGTATTTAGTGACTGTTCTAATAATTTTTGCCACATGTTCGGCTAAAATGTCGTCAGCTATGATTTTTTTATTATCTATAAGTTCAATTTCGGCTTGAGTATAAATTTTTCCGGTAAATCCTAGTGCTCCAGCTTTATAATCGTTTTTCTCTACCGTCGGGTGAAGTTTAGTAAGGTCTAAAACAATCGGGTCAAATCGGCACGGAACTTGAATCTTTATTTTTTTCCACTGACCAATTTTTAATTTTCTTAAAAAATTGGGCTTCCAAAATAATTTGCCTGGTTTAAACAGATTAACATTCCAATTAGTATAATCGAAAGAAGATGCTTTAACTTTCATATAAAAAATTTTTCTAAAGGAATTTCTTTTCTCTGATAAGATTTTAATTGCTCTTTCTCCCAGTTAAAATATTCTCTCATTAGCATGCACATTCGCTCTGAATTGGCGAAAGGGACAGAAAGAGTGTTAATAAATTTCTCAAACCCTAACATTCCTTTTTGAAAAGTAGGATTGACTTTAGGAAAATCTTTTGATTGTATCGCTGCTATTAAAGAAACTGCTGTTCGATGTATTTGCTCTAAAGAGTTGTTGTTATTAAAAACATAAACCGTAGCTAAGCTTAAGCAATTATTTAATCCTGCCCATATCACTTCGTCTACGCAACGCTGCATAAATTGTTCTTTTGTGATTAATCGTTTTTCCCTCTCTAAAACCCGTTGATATCGAACAGTTCTCGGAGAACAGATACCAATAATTTCAATCTTTTTGCCTGATTTCATTAAAAATTGAATGTCCGCCGGATTTCTAGGTCCGTCAAAAATAAAAAGCTGATTATCCTTAACCATCTTTAAAACCTTTTTTGCTTGCCAAGCAGGGTCTTGAGAAATTAAATCTAATGCTACGGCATGAATATTAGTATGATTGTCTTCCAACCCGCGATTAGCCACTTCTTCTCGCAAAATGTCACAAGAGGCAATCCTTTTACAACCAATTGCGTCTGCAATAGTTGTTTTTCCGGCGCCAGATTGGCCAACAAAAATAATCAACTCTGATAAATTTTTTTGCTTTTTAGTCATTTTATTTTAATTTACCATGATAAAAAAGATATTCTTTAGGTTGAATTTTTCCGATTAAATATAACAAGATAATTAGCTAATAAAATTAACCCACCACCTAAGGCTAAAGTTACTGTGATGGGCTGCGAAAAAGCAATTGCCGAAATTACAGCTACGCTGATAGGCTCTATCAAAATAATAATGCCAGTCCGCGAAGCTTCTATTCTCTTCATGCCCCTATAAAACAACCAATTAGAGATAACTCTTGATATAAGAATAATCCAAATAAGATGAAACCAAATAGTTGTCGAATGTGTAAAAGATAAATCTGAAAACATTGGTTGTGGAACAAACTTTTTAAAAAAAGGATAGATCAATATCAACCAAATAGTGGTAAATCCACAATAAGCGAAGGTAACAAAAGAAGCAGGCTCTTTTTCAATGGCTATTTTTCTGCCGCCAACAACCCAAACTGACAATAGAAAACCTCCGATTAAAGGAGCGATGATGCCCCATATATTGTAATTTTCTACCGATGCTAAATTAACTAAAATAATAACACCAACAATAGCAAAAAAAACCGCCAATAGCTTTTTTTTATCAATCTTCTCCTTGAGAAAAAATATACTTAAAAAAACTGTCCAAATTGGCTGTGAATACATAAAAAAAGAAACTATTGCCACTGGAACCTGGAGAATAATACCACTAAATCCTGCTAGTTGTAACAAGGCTCCTCCCAAGCCATATAAAGCTAAAAATTTTAACTTCTTCCAATTCATTTTTTGATTTATAGCAAAAGGAAAAAGCATTAAAGTCGCCAAGCCTAAGGTGAAAAAAGAAATTTCATATAGAGAAAGTCCTAATCCTGCTAAAAAACGAGCGCCCGTCGTTATCCCCCCAAATAAAATACCCGCTAGTATAAGTTCAAACATATTTTATTTATATATTATTTATTATTTTTTTATTATTTTTTTCCAATTTTTAAAATCACCCTTGGGCTTAGTTAGGTCTTTTGATGATTTATCATATTCTCTTTTCTCGGCATAATTAATTTTTGCCCTAATCTCGCATGGAAGAGAACTCTTGCCAAAGTAATCTTCCGCAATTTTACCTATCTTGCAGGCGAATATTAGAATATCAGCTACTTCAGCGGGTATTTCATCATATTGTTTACGCAAAAGAACCTCTGCCAACTCACCAACTTCTTCTGATAACTTCAAAAAACCGACAATCATTGATTGATGAGCATCAGATTTATCAGTTGGGGGCAACCCTTTTCTTTTTGAGAAATTCTTTTCCCATTTTTGAATTTCTTTAATAGTAATATCATTATTTTTTATTTTCATTGTTCTAATTTTTATTTTTTTATTTAAAATATTCGACTTTATAATTTTTAAAATTGCCTCCTCTAAGTGTTCAAAGAAAAAATTACTATCAAGGGGAAAAACTTTTTGATTTTTTTAATTCTCTCCATTCCTCCCATGGGAGTTTTAATTCGGTATTGCACATCTTACATTCTACAATGGGACCGCCGATTGGCTCTCCCGTTCTTATGTCTGTGCTATCCCAATAACCTACCTGTATCAAAACGCTGTTATGTTTACAGTTTTTGGTTATTTTTTCATTCATAATTAACTGTATTCAATTCTACTACAATTGTAGTCAATTAAAAAAACTTGTCAAGACTTTTGGGTAAATTTTAAAACTTCCGAATAAAAAAGACACTATTTAAAAATAGCGCTTTTTTTTATTAATACTTACACTTCTTTATTTATATATCGCGATAATTTGCCTGATGATTAGCTCGTCCAATTTAATGTAATGACCAGTAAAATCAAACCATACTTTCATAAAATCCTCTTTCTTAATTTTTTTTCCCCGCCGGTTTCCGGATCTTGAAGATAGATATATTCGTCATCTAAACCAAACACAACAGAATAATGCCCGTCTGCTAATTTTGAATCATTGTAATCACAACGACCCCGAGTAAACCAATCAACAATAACCGGCACCCCTTTTTTAAGCCATTCTTCTATATCGTCAAATGTGCTTCCATTTTTTATCTGCGCCTTAAAACCGAGCGACTCAGCGGCCTTAAGAATGCTTTTATCGTCGATTCCAAGGCCCGGCACCAATCCGGTTAGCCAAGCAAGCTCTTGCTCACTTTTCTTTGTTCCATAATAATCTAATACGATTTTCAACGATGCCGGACCGCACATGTCTGCGTGCAGGGTTTCTTGAAAAGATTTTACATTAAGTATTATTTTTTTCATTGCGTTTTGATATTAAAATTTTTTAAATTTTCTTCTTTTTTATCTTTTTTCCACCATATTGTTTCCATTCCTAATCTTTTAGCTGTTTTAATGTTTGCTTCTAAATCATCTATAAAAAGACAATTTTTCGGATTTACTTTTAATTTTTTACAGGCAATAAGATAAATCTTATGGTTTGGTTTTTTAAAGCCTTCTATCGCAGAATTAATAAAAAAATCAAAAACTTCAAAATTAAAAATTTTATTCCAGTATTTAAGCGCTAAAGAATTGCCGTTGTTTATTATGGCTAATTTATATTTCTTTTTTAATTCTGGTAATAATTTCCATAATTCTTCATTCTTTTCGTATTTTTGAGGAATACAGGCTAAAACTTTTTCTATTTCTTCATCAGCCAAGCCTAATTTTTCTTTTATATCAAACAAGAGCTTTTTATCATCTAAATGATTATATAATTTTTCGATTTTATCAGCGCTTAATTGCTCTTTACTCTCTGGTACGTAATCTCTCCTTTTAAATACTAAAACTCCCACCAAATCAAATATAATTGCCTGGATATTGCTCATATTTTTTAAATTATAATCTACCTTTCCCATTTTTTAATATGAGGCGAAAAATCAACCTGATAGTCCGGAATACCAATTGAAATTCCGTATCTTGTCGCTTCATCATACTGTTCTTTATTTGTTCTGTTTATTTTAAATACTTTATCGCGAAAAATAATAAAATCATTTTCCTCATTTTTAAAATCAGCGTACCAATTATGTTTTGAGTCCAAGGATTTGCTGATCTTTTCCGCAATATCTAATGCTTTATCTTCCGGTATTTCTATACTATACATAGTCCATTGTTTTACCCAAGGAGTTCTATGTTTTTCGGCAACCGGTTCAACCGTTGTCTAAATGATTTTAATTTCTTTAAAAAAATCTTTGTTTTCTAAGCTTTCCTCAATTATTATGCCTTTATATTTTTTATTCATACTTTTTTATTTTTTAAAAGCAAAGTGGGATAACCGGTTTTTACTTCGTCCCTCTCTTGTTTTATACCAAGTTTTTTTAAAAATTCAGCGCATCCTTCTCTGGCCACTTTTGAATTTTTAAACTTTCCTTTTGCTTCTACTTCTATAAAATTCCCCAATCCCTTAACTTTATCCAAGCATACTTCGAAGTCTCCGCAATCCCAATACTCTCTTTTTTTATCAATAACCACGACCTTCTTAAAATCAAGAAATTTTAATATCTTCTTGAATTCATCAGGATGGGAAACTTCTGTTTCATATTCCTCGGCATAGTAATGTTTTCCTGTTTTACTATCAAATGATTTATCGTATTCAAAAATTGTCTTGTCGGGGTTTGTTCTGACTCTTAGCCATTCTGTAGGTGTGGGCTTATGGGCAAAAAAATTTCTATGGCAAGGAATATAATACTCATCAATTTGCCTAATTGATTTTTTAAGCTTACCAAACTTAACCAGTTCTTTTTTTATCTCTTTAAAATCAATTATTTTGACCTTAATTTCTACTTCGATATTCATATTTTTAGTTAAATTTAGAATCAGCTTTTTTTATTATTATTCTGATAAAAGAAGATTTTTTTATTGTATATGTATCGCGGTCGTCTTTATAAATTTTTGCCAATTTTTCCTTTAAATTATTATATTTTTTAATAATATCTTTATGCTTTCTTAAATAATCTCTAAAAAGTATACAATTTTTCCAATATCTCCCATTTAGCTTTATCATATGTATATAATGGGTTCTATTTTTTTCCTTACCTTTTGCAAAAAAGTGCTGACCCCCTATTTTAGAATCATACGCATATTGATATCCTAATTTCTTCAAAGGTTTAATGCATTTTTTGCCTATTTTCAATGATTCTACGCCAATAGCTATATCAATTATAGGCTTGGCTTTAGCTCCAGGAATAGAAGTACTGCCGACATGCTGAATATCTTTAATATATTCCCCAATTACAGAACGAATTAATTTTTCCTCTTTTTTATATAATTTCTCCCAATTTGGATTATAGGGCAAAAGCTTAACTTTTTTTCTCTGTAAACCTATAATTTTTTTCATTATTATTTAAATTTAAAATATTCTTTAAAAGCTAAATATTCTTCCTTGCAAAAAAATCCTTTTTCTTTAAATTTATATGTTTTTGGGTTTATCCACTCGTAACCGCTGTGCTCCGGAGAAATTAAAATTTCGCCAGACAGATATTTTGCTTCGTAAACAGTACTTAAAGTATAAGTTTTTCTTTTTGGAAAATATCGCCGACTTTGAAATGCCATGTCCCCAATCTTATATCTTATTTTATTCCCTAACTCTTCCCTCACCTCTCGCTCAAGTATTTTTAAAACTGGTTTCTTGTATTCCGTATTGTCGGCCCGACCTCCCGGCAAATCCCAATATTTTTTATTGGCACTTCTTAAAAATAAAAACTTGTTTTCTTTTTTCAGGAGTATTTTGAATCCGACATGATAAATACCGTAATCTTTTTTCATATTTGCCTTTATTCTATCACCCAAGTTCGCTTAAAAAAAGAGACACTATTAATTAGTGTCTTTGAATTTTTGTTTCTTTTTCCATTCTTCCCTTAAAAGGCCGAATAGAATTTCGTCGTGGAATTTGCCGTTTTTAAAAAAATGTTGGCGTCTTCTTCCCTCTCTCTGGAATCCAATTTTTTTCTGCATTTTTATGCTTCTTTCATTAAAATCCATGGCCCCGGCCGAAAGACTATTTAAATTAAGGTTCCGGAAAGCATAATTAACTAATAGCCTTAACGATTCCGTACCGTAACCTTTGCTCCAGTATTTTTTTTCTCCGATTGCCATGCCTACTCCGGCATTTTGATCTATAAGGTTTATCATGTGAAGACCGCAAATCCCTATGGGTTTTTGTTTAACCTCGATCATAAAAACAATATCTGTATTTCTGCGCGTGGTCGAAAGTTCTTCAATCCATTTTCCTTCGGTTATTTCTGTCATGGGAAATCGATTAAGTAAATACTGGTTAACTTCCGTATCATTCATCCATTTCAAAAGACATTCGAGATCAGATTTTCTAACTGGCCTTAATAATATATCTTTTTCATTTACTTTTCCTTTTAACATTATTCATGCCTCCATAAAATGTACTGGCAGTAAAATAACATATATTAATTATTTTGTCAAAAAAAAACAAAAAACCGCGCCGGAATCGCGAATTTAAAGATTTAAATTTAATTTTTATTTAAGATAACAAAAACACTAAACCGAACAGTATTGCGCCCATTAAAAGTATAATGCTAATAATTTTGAAAACTTTTTCCTCGGGTTTTTCGTTGCGCGGAATGGCTCTAATCAAAAAAGCTAAGCCGTAGCAAATTACCATTATTAAAACATTTATTTTAGCGGACATATTTTTAAAATTTTTATTTTATCCAAAAAGCTCGGTACGGGATTGAATCCAAACCAAAAGAATAGCAATGGCAGCTACCAAGGAAACTAAGCCCCAAACTAAGCCTATTTCCATAAAACAAAAAATAACAAAAGCCGCTATCCCTAAAACTAAGCCTAAGTCAAAAAGATACATCATGTTTTTATATTATTCTAACACTTATTCATCCTAATCGGAAGTTTTAAACTGGAGAGAATAAAACTTATAATAAGCTCCTTTCTTTTTAATCAATTCTTCATGATTTCCTATTTCTACTATCTTCCCTTTTTCTAAAACTAATATTTTATCCGCTTTGCGAATAGTGCTTAAACGATGAGCGACAATAAAAGTAGTTCTGCTAACTACCAGCCTTTCGAGAGCTTCTTGAACTAATTTTTCAGATTCAGAATCCAAAGAAGAAGTTGCCTCGTCTAAAATCAAAATTTTAGGATCCTGAATTAAAGCTAGGGCAATGGCTAATCTTTGTTTCTGTCCAGTAGAAAGCTTAATTCCCCGCTCTCCTACTACGGTGTCATATTTTTGAGGAAAAGATTCAATAAATTTATGGGCATTGGCGGCCTTAGTAGCCGCAAAAATTTCTTCGTCAGTAGCTTCCGGTTTCCCATAAAGAAGATTATTTCTAATGGTGTCGTCGAACAGGGTTATTTCCTGGGGAACATAAGCTATTATTTTCCTTAAAAAGTGAAGGTCTAAATCTTGAATATTTACATCATCAAAAAAAATTTTGCCCTTTGAAGGTTTAAAATAGAGAGAAACCAAATCAACCAAAGTTGTTTTTCCTTCGCCGCTGCCCCCAACTAAAGCAATTTTTTCACCAGGTTGGGCGATAAAGTTGATATTATTTAAAACCAAAATATGGTCTTTATATCCAAAACTAATATTTTTAAACTCAACTTTTCCCTTAAGGTCATCTAAAATTTTTCCTTTTCTGTCAAAGTGCTCAGCTTCAATTCCCAACAAATCTTGCACTCTTTTTATCGCTGTCATTCCGCTTCTAAAAGACTGCCAAAACCATCCCAAATTTTTAAGAGGAGCTTGAATTAAGCTTAAATAGCCTAAAAACATCACTAATTTCCCGGTAGAAATTAAACCCCGGCTTAAGAATAAAATAGCTGAACCAAAAATTAAAACAAATCCTAAAGAAAATAATAAGTCTTGCCAGAAATGAAGATTTTGCCATAAATTCACGAACTCTTTATTAATAACGCTTAATTTTTCTTTAAAATCTTTTTCTGTTTTTTGTTTTTGGAATTTTTCAGCAGCAGAGGATTTTATTAATAAAATATTAGAGAAAGAATCATAAAGATTACCGTAAACTTCCTCAAAAGCTTTATTTAACTTATCTTGGTTTTTTATGATAGGCCTGGTTTTCAAAATTATAATGAATAGGTATCCTAAAACAATAATTAACGCTCCCAGTGCCAATCTCCATTCAACAAAAAACATAATAATAATGCCGACTATAATTGAAAAAAACTGAGGTAACAACCAAAAAATAATTTCATTAACAATCCTGGCAAGATAATCGGCTGCCCGGTCAATTTTTGAAAAAATTTCGCCTGTTTTTTTCTCTTTGTGAAACTTTAAAGGCAAATTTATAACATGAGCGGAAGTTTCACAAATTAAATCATTCAAACAATCTATTGATAAAAAAGCTCCATGTCTGTTCACAATTCTAATCATAAAAACAGAAGCAAAGCTCATTAAAAACCACATCCCCAAAAGAGCGAAAATAAAGCTAAAATCCGTTGATTTAATCGAAACTAAATCGATTAATCTTCCATAAAAATATGGCAAAAAAGCCGTAAGTGAAGAAGCTATCACGCCCAAAATAACAAGAGGCCAAATTTTCTTTTTATATTTTTTTAGATATCTCCAAAGAATTTTTATTTCTTTTATAGTTTCCATAAAATTTTATCTTGTAAAATACCAATTTAAAATGTCTTTAGCAACAGGCAAGGCGGCGTACTGCATTCCCTCAACGTCTTCGATAAGCACCGTTAAAACTATCCGGGGATTGTCGTAAGGAGCGAAAACCGTAACCCAGTTGTGATAAACTTCGTCTCTGGAAGTTTGGGCAGTACCGGTCTTGGAAGCGGCTTTTACCGGCAAATCGTTCAAAAGAACGCTGGAACCGTAAATCACTCCCTCTCTCATCCCCTCTCTTACTATTTTCAGATTCTCCGGTTCAATAAAATTTTCGCGAATGATTTTCGGTTCCATTGTTTTAACTATTTTTGATGAATCAGCGGAGCCCTTAATAATTTCTTTAACAGTAAGAGGTTGATAGAGTTTCCCGCCATTAGCAATCGCTGAAAAAGCCATCACCACCTGAAGGGGGGTAACTGAAATATCTCCCTGGCCGATTGACAGATGATAAGTATCCCCTATCCGCCAAATTTTCTTTTGAGAATCGTCTTGGAAATAATTTTCTTTCCAAGCGGGGTCAGGAAGCAAACCCGGTATTTCTCCAGCGATGTCCACTCCGGTTTTATTTCCCCAGCCGAATAGTTGAAGGTACTTTTTTATTCTTTCTACTCCTAAGCCCGGCTGGCTTTGGTATCCTCCGCCTATCGTATAAAAATAAACATTGCAAGATTGGGCAATTGCTTTTCTAAGATCGGTCCAGCCGTGAGTTTCCCAGTCCAAGAAAACTGAAGGATGTTCCGGGTCAAAGGGATTGGGAATTGAAATTCCGCCCTTACATTCAACTTCTTTGTCCGGAGAAATTATTTTTTCCTGCAAAGCGGCGGAAGCTGTCAAAGGTTTTATAGAGGAGCCCACGGGATATCCTCCGGCAATTGCCCGGTTAAATAGCGGATAATTTGGATTGTCGTTTAACTTTTTAAGGTCTTGGGCGGAAATTCCCTGGGAAAAAAGATTATTATCAAAACTGGGCAAGCTCACCAAAGATAAAATTCCGCCATTATTCGGGTCCATGGCTATTACCACTCCCCTTTTTGAACCGACCCGATCCAGGCTGGCTTTCAAAGCTTCTTCAGCTTTTTTCTGAAGCTCGGAATCCAGCCACAAAACCAGGCTGTCTCCGGTTTGAGCTTCTGTAATCAAGTTTTCTGAAACTTTATTTCCTACGGCATCTCTTTCAACTAAAACCCGGCCGGGAACGCCCCGCAGGGTTTCCTCATAAAATTTTTCCAAACCCTGTTTTCCAATATAGTCGGTGATTGAATACTCTTTTAAATCTTTCAGCTCTTCCGGACTTATCTTACCGGTAAAGCCCAAAAGATGAGAGAACAAAGAAGCATCTTTATATTCCCTTACCGTGTTTTCTTTAATCTCAAAACCCTTAAAATCTTTTATTTTCGTTTTCAACAAAACCAAATTGTCGTGGTCCAGATTTTCTTTTATCAGAACAAAATCAAACTCCCCTTCTTCAATTTTTTTTAAGAGATCCTGCGGTTTTTCTTTTAAAATTTCCGCGACTCCGGCAACGATAGTTTTTTTTGTTTGATATTGGGGCAAATTTTTTCTATCCAGAACTAAATCGTAACTGGTTCTGTTAAAAACCATTTGATTCATTTTGCTGTCATAAACCACCCCTCTGACCGGATTAAAAAACCCGACGTTATGGCAGTTATCCTGAGCCAATTGGGAATAATAATCGCCTTTAACTATTCCGAAGTTCAGGGTTTTGTAAAAAAGAAAAGCCACTAAAATAACAAAGCCGATGTAAAAAATCTTTAACTTTGTCTGGCTAAGAGGCACTTCAAATTTTTTCTCGGAAATGCCGTATTCTCTTTCTTTTTTTTGAGCCAGTTCGTCCAAAAAGATTTCATGGGGCTCTATCTCAAGAAAATCCGATTTTCTATTTTTTTTAAAAATATTTCCGAACATAACTTATTAAGCCAAAAATGGCAACGCCTACTGCTAAATTATATGCTATTTCAAAAAAATCAAACTTACTTAAATTAAAATAAAAAACAAAAGAAAGCTTAAAAATAGAGTTTAAAGCAAAGGAAACCAAATTATAAAAAATTAAAGAAACAATAAGAACCAAGGCAAAATAAACAACGTTTTCCTCGCCTAATGACTTTAGAAATTTTTTAATCAAAAGAGCCAAAAAAATGAAAGTCAGAAAACAAACGCCAAACTGCAATCCGGAAAAAAAGTCCAAAAGAAATCCGCTAAATCCGGCCAGAACCAATCCCGAATTTTCCCGGGAATTTTCCAGAAAATTCAAAAGGATTAAAAAAATCAAAATGAAATTCGGTAAGACGCCCCACAAGCTGAAATGATTCAAAAAACTTGTCTGAAAAATAACCAAAAAGAAAAAAAAGAAAGCCAAAAATAAAAATAAAAATTTTTTCATTTAAAAAAGTTAAAAACTGGTTACGGCAAAAACCGTTCTTATATCATCAATCTTCAGGAAAGAATAAACTTCCGCTTTTTGGAAAGGTTCGGTGTCGCTTTTTTTGATATTTTTAATTTTCCCGACTAAAAGACCTCTGGGAAAGTTTCCGCCCAAAGACGTGGTGAGCACAATATCATCTTCTTTTATTTCTTTATCCCGAGGTATTTCTTCCAAGGAAAGCTGGCCATTTCCCCTGCCCCTAATAATGCCGGTGGCCTGGGCGGCCTGAATTGTCACGGGAAAAAAGCTTTCGGAGTTGGAAATCAAGATTACCCGGGAAAATTTATCGGAAACTTCAGCTACCTTACCCAAAAGCACTTTCTGCTCGGTGATCACGGTCATGCCCTGGGACAAGCCGTCTTTTAGGCCTTTGTTTATTAAAATTGAGTCCTGAGAAATGTCTTTGGAAATAACTTGAGCTAAAACCAGTTTAAATTCTTCATTTAACCCCAATTCCAAGGCTTTTCTTAAATAATCATTTTCTTTTTTTAATTCATCAACAGCAATGTTTTGGAATAAAAGATTCTCATAATCAGTTTTTAATTTTTCGTTTTCTTGTTTTATCTTTTTGCCCTGAGAAATTCCTTCAAAAAAATCGGAAAAGCCGTCTCCGGCCTGCCAAAGAGGCTTTTGAATTGATTGGGAAATTGAATAAAAAAAACCTTTAAAATTATTCAAAAAATCAGATTTTTTATTTAAAAAATTCAGAGCTAAAACAATTAAAAACAAAAAAATGAGGATTAAGGCTATTTTCTTTATATTTTCTTTTTCCATGTTATTTTCTCTTATTATATATAACAAATCCAAAAAAATAAAAAGAGGGAGTTAGACCTCTTTAGTTTTATTTTTTTTCTTTGAAAGAAACTTGCAGTTATTACAACCGGCAACAATCAATATGAAAGCCACTATCAATGCAATGCCTATCAAAAGCTTTTCCGGAAAATCGTCGTTCTCGATTTGAAAAAAGAAACCTATAAAAATTGCTGCTCCGGACAACAAAAACCCCAATCCCAAATATCTCCAATTCATTTTTAGCGTTCCTCTTACCATTTCTCTCGATCCTCCTTAATTTTTCAGGTGCTAATTAAATCAGAATAATTGCAAAAAAAATAAAAGTCAACAAACAAATAAAAAGAGGCAATCAAGGGAACTACCTACTTTCGCATCCTAATGGATACTATCATGGGCCTTAGAAGATTTCACTTCTGTGTTCGGAATGGAAACAGGTGGAACACTTCTAGTATAGTCCCCGTGACTGCCTCTTTTTTTTATTTGATTTTTAATGATTATCACTTATTAGCCAAGAGAAGCATTTTATATTTGGCCATTAGTAGCACTCGGCTTAACTCATTGCTGAGCTTACACCTGTGCCCTATCAAGGTCATAGTCTCTGACCGGCCTTAAAATGAATTCTAATCTTGGGATGGGCTTCGAGCTTAGATGCTTTCAGCTCTTATCCCGACCTAACTTAGCTACCCAGCGATGCCACGGGCGTGACAACTGGTACACCAGAGGTTAGTTCAATCCGGTCCTCTCGTACTAGGATCAACCTCCCTCAAAATTCTAACGCTTGCGGTAGATAGGGACCAACCTGTCTCGCGACGGTTTGAACCCAGCTCACGTAACGCTTTAATTGGCGAACAGCCAAACCCTTGGGGCCTACTCCAGTCCCAGGATGCGTTGAGCCGACATCGAGGTGCCGAACAGGGCCGTAGATACGGACTCGCGGGCCCTACCAGCCTGTTTTCCCCGGGGTAACTTTTGTCTGATGATCTCCCCCGATTCTATAAACCAGGGTCGGTTCACTAAGTTCTGCTTTCGCAACTGCGTGGCATATACGCCTTGCAGTAAAGCCGGCTTATGGCTTTACCCGACAACTCCGATTTCCATCCGGAGCTAGCCGACCTTTAAACGCCTCCATTACCTTTTAGGAGGCAAGTGCCCCACTTAAACTGCCCACCAGACACTGTCTCTCTGATTTTGTCAGAGATTAGAAGAAAGATTTTTAAAGAGTGGTGTTTCATTGGCGACTCCACCCCGACCAAAATCGAGGTTTCAAAGTCTCCCACCTACGCTACGCATCAAAAATCAAAATTCAATATCTGGATACAGTAAAGCTCCCGGGGTCTTTCCGTCTAGCCGCAAGTAACCTGCATCTTTACAGGTTTTGCATTTTCACCGAGCAGCTCCTAGAGACAGTTCTCCAATCGTTAAGCCTTTCATGCGGGCCAGAACTTACCTGGCAAGGGGTTACGCTACTTTAACACGGTTATAGTTACCGCGGACGTTTACTGGCGCTTCGAGCAGTTAGCCTTTCCAACTTGCGTTGAAAAGACCGCCGCTGTTAACGTTCCAGCACTGGTCAGGCCTCAGTTCCTATACATCCTCTTGCGAGTTAGCAGGAACCTGTGTTTTTGGTAAACAGTCGTCAGAGATACTTTTGCTGCGGCCCTCGTCAAGCGAGGGCAAGGCTTATTCCTAAGTTACGCCTGCTTGTTTGCCGAGTTCCTTTAGGAGCTTTCACTCGTTCACCTTGGTACACTTACACCATCCCACCTGTGTCGGTTTACGGTACGGTGCCCGTTAATAATACTCAAAACTTTTCTCGGAAGAGTGCTCGTCTGAATTTTCCTTTCCGAGGAAAAAAATTTCTGGCCTACTTGGAAAAATCCTCATAGGACAAACGTAAATCCAATAATACGCCCAGAATACAACTCTTCGTCATTTTGAGGTTAATTAACGGACGGGCTGGAATATTAACCGGCTGTCCATCAGGTACGCCTTTCGGCATCCCCTAAGGCCCGCCTAACCCTTGGCTGATTTTCATTGCCAAGGAAACCTAAGGATATCAGTGTCCTGAGTTTTCATCAGGATTGTGGTTACTCATGCCAACATTTTCACTTCTCTCCGCTCCACCCCGACTCACGTCGAAGCTTCATCGCAGAAGAGAACGCTTCCCTACCCCTCACATTGTATAAATACCATATGAAGCCTTATCTTCGGTACTGAGCTTTAGTCCCGGAAATCTTCGGTGCAGAGTCTCTTAGTTAGTAAGCTATTACGCACTTTTTAAAGGATAGCTGCTTCTAAGCTAACCTTCTAACTATCACAGAGGCTCCACCTCCTTAAGTACACTTAGCTCAAATTTTGGGACCTTAGATGAAGGTCTGGACTCTTTTCCTCTCGACCCCGAACCTTAGCGCCCGGAGTCTAACTGCCGAGTAGTTGCAAATGGCATTCGGAGTTTGGTTGGAAAACCTGGCGAAACACCACGGTATTCCATCCAGTGCTCTACCTCCAATTGCATAAGCTCGACGCTAACCGGAAAGTTATCTCGGGAAGAACCAGCTATTACCAGGCTCGTTTAGCTTTTCACTTCTTACCACAACTCATCCCAGAGAGTTGAACGACTCACGGGTTCGGACCTCCCCCCAACTTTCGTCGGGGTTCATCCTGGTCATGGCAAGCTCGCACTGGCTTCGGGTCTTGGACACTTTCTTAACGCGCTTTTGACGCTTGCTTTCGCTACGCCTCTGTCCCATAGGGACTTAGACTAAGAAAACGCCCAAACTCGTTGGCTCATTCTTCAATAGGCACGCCGTTACCCACGATCTTGCGACCGGGGCTTCGACTCTTTGTAGGCAAAATGGTTTCAGGTTCTATTTCACCGGGGTCACCCCCCTACTTTTCACCTTTCCCTCACGGTACTGGTTCACTATTGGTGAGACTGACGTATTTAGCTTTGGCTGATAGTTCAGCCTGCTTCCTTCAGGTTTGTCTTTTCCCGAAGTACTCAAGATAAATAACAAGGAGCACAAAGTGATTTTCGCCTAAGGGACTTTTACCCTCTATGGTATCCCTTTCCAGGGTATTTCGACTAATCAAACTTTGCCTAAATGTTCTCCTTAGAAAGCATTTCTGTGCACCAGAAATGCCCCCAACGTTATCTTCTTACTACCCCTCTCTCGATTTGCATCAAAAAAGGTTTGAGCTCCTTCCTTTTCGCTCGCCGCTACTAAGGAAATGATTCCGACAAGTCGGAACTTTTTTTATTTTCCTCCGCTTACTAGGATGTTTCACTTCAGCGGGTTTGCTTCTCAATTTTAAATTGAGACATTCTGATTCATCATCAGAATAGGTTTCCCCATTCGGAAATCTCCGGATCATAGGTTGCTAAGCACCTCCCCGAAGCTTATCGCAGCTACGCCACGTCCTTCTTCGCCGCAGTCTCCCAGGGCATCCACCATCTGCCTTTAATATATATTATGTAAGTGCATCTCTTGGCTAGTAATTAATAATCATTAATTTTCAAAGTTCTTTCGCGCTCTATCAATAGTCCTTCAATAAAAAACCGCTTCTTTTAGAAGCGATTGTTCTGAGAACTAAAATTCCCAGAATATTTTAACCGCTTCTTTGTTTTTGTTTCTTCAAATTAATAACGGTATTTATCATGCGCTTTAATATTAGAAAATTAATTAACCCTTGTCAACCCCTCAATAATTTTATCAACGAAAAAACCCTAACAAAAAGTCAGGGTTAATTTCTGGTGTCTTTAAAATTTTAATAAATTAACGGGTAAGAGAAATTACAGGTGTTGTTCCGCCTTCTGATTGGGCAAGAGGAGCAGTAATTGTTATTCGGCCGGTAATTTCGTTTCGTTGAATCTGGTAATATGTGCTATAAGCTGCGGCGCAATCTGTTACTCCATTGGCCGGAGAGCCTTGCAACGGATCCACTGCCAAACTTCCTATGAAGTTGGGAACTATGCAAGCACAAAGGTCATAACCTCCTGTCTTTTGTATGTTAGTGGCGGTTGTCGTAGGAATAAGCTGTGTGCACGATGAAGATGTGGTAAACACTCCTTTTCCTTCAATTATATTTTGGGAAACCGCATTCATAATATTCATAATATCCGCCCAGCGTCGAGAATTATTGGCTTTGGCAAATTGTTTCGGCGGGTTAACTGCAGCAGCTATTGCGCCTATTAAAACAGCTAAAATTCCAACTACTATCAATAATTCGATTAAAGTAAAACCCTTGTTTTTCATAAGTTTAAATACAAAAATATAATATTTATCCTCGACCTTTTTGGTCTTTTTTTAATTTTACCTTTTTAAAAATTTTTTAGAAGAGCAAGGCTGTGAATAACTAAAAAACAAATTTCAGTAAATTTTAAATCTTTATAATATAACCCCCAAAAACCCATCCCTCTGTTTTATCTTGCAAAATAATCCTGTACCAACCGTCTTTTTCGTCGGTATATTCGTATTCCTCGTCAGGGTAAACTTTTGTAATCGCTTTTCCGTCAAAGGAAGCTTCATCGCGGACATTGAGCCATCCGGTCGGCGTATCTGTAATCTTTAATTTAGGATTAGTTATTTCTAAACCCTTTTCTTCTTCTTTTTTTTCTTCACTGCTGCTGGAAACTACTTCTAATCCCCCTTGAGGCTCCGGAATAGGATTAGGGTTGATTAATTCTTCCTCCGGAAGGACCGGAGAAACTGCCGGCACTTCTTTGTTTTCAAATTTTTTTTCTTGCGAATTAAATAATCCCGGCACAAACTTAATCGCAAGGATTGCTGAAATTCCAATTGCGCTTGCAACCGCAATCCAAATTAAAATTTTTTTCCGCGGCAATTTCCGGGCAGATGATTTTTTAGGAGATGGTAAATCAGTTTCGGACGTTTGTCTTTTTTTAGGAGTTTTGTTTTTTATTTCCTTTATCAAATTAATTCCTGAATTTTCCGGATCTTTGTCCAATCCCCTCAAAGCGGAGCCGATTGCCGCTGAATAAATAACAGACTTCATTTTAAAAGTTTTTCTGTTTGGTAAATCGTCTATATTAATATTTTCCAAAGGGCTGCCGATAATTACAGATTTTTGCAAATTTTCAGCCAGATATTCTGAAAAACAAGGCAAGAGTGCCGAACCTCCGGTCAGAATTATTTTTTCAAGGCCTTTGCTTTCTTTGTTCTTAAAATAATCTTCAATTTTTTTTATTTCATCAATAATTTCTCTGACTTCTTTTTGAAGAATTAAAAATATTTTTCCTTGTTTCTTTTCCGGACTTAATCCAAATTTTTCTTTCAGCTTCTGAGCTTCTTTAAAAGAAACTTTCAGGCCTTCTGAAATAGATTGCGTAAATTTGTTTCCCGCGGTTTCAATTGAAATGCTTGTTTTTAAAAAACCTTTGTTGAAAACGCTAAAATCGGTGGTTTTCTCGCCAATATCAACAATTAGAATGGGGTCTTTTTTTCCTTTGATTAAAGAACGAAAAAGACTTTCCGATTCCGGCTCAAAAATTACAGGTTCTAACTTGCAATCTTTAAAAATTTCTAAAAACTCGTCCGTTGTTTCCCTGGGAACGGCAAACAAAAAAACTTCTTTATTGTTGATTTTAAAATCCAAATAAAGGTCTTCCAGCGAATAAGGAAAAGTTTGTTCCGCCTCTCTCTTTATGAAATTAAGCTCTTCTTCTTCGTCTCCTTCCAGGTCTTTTGGAAGCTCAAAGGTGCAAAAAAGGGTTTTTGACTCGGGTATTGAAAAAATTATTTTTTTTGTTTTTGGTTTTCCAAAATCGGGATTTTTAATTAATTTTTGAATAGAATCTTTTAACTTTTCTTTGTTTAAAATTTTACCGTTTTCAACCGTTCCCTTTTCAAGCACCGTTCTGCCAAAAACTCTAATTTCAGGAGATTCCAAAAAGCCCTTCAGCGAAATCAGCTCTACTGAATAATCAGATATATTAAAACTCAAAAATTGTTTTTTATAAAAATTAACCATGGAATTAAAATTCAGCTACTTCTTCCCAAGAATAAATAGACATTTTGGGATTAATTTGGCTAATTATTATTTTCATCTTTCTGACCTGCCCGGAAGAACTGGCAAAAACTTTTACGGTCCAGTTTCCTTCAATCGGTAAAATCCGGCAGGTGCCCTCCGCCAAATTTATTGTCTCGTCTCCATTATAACTCATATTTTCTTTTAGTCGCATTAAAGAATGTTCAGCACAGAGATTGGCCAGATAATAAGATTGCAAAGACTGGATTTTTTGCAACTCCATCTTTAAATCAGAAATGCCTAATAAGCCGGCGCTAATCACTATCATTAAAGCTATTGCCGAAGCCGTAATTACTGAAATTAAAGCAATATATCCCTCTTGATTTTTTTGATTATTATTGGACATACCATTCACAATTAGCGTAGGAAGAATAACCTCCTTGAGAATTACTTAGGGTCCAATTCCATCCTGTGCTCTGCCATGAACATCCTAATTGATTTTGACAAAAAGTTTGGTCGGAAAAATTACTACAGATAGTGCACCGACCAAAACACCGCCCTCCAGAAAAAGAAAACCACCGGCAACGCTGTTGTTGAGAACACTGGGCCTGATTTAAACCTGAACAGGGAGTACATATCCCCAAGCAAGTGCCTCCACAACTTGCTCCCTGCGAACAAGAAGTAGATGCAGTTAAAGAATTTCCCATCTTGTGGCAAGAACCTGTTCCATCATTACTGCAAGCGCCACCGGAATTAATATAGAAAGAACCGGCAACAGGACAGGTAGAAGTACAACCAGGATTAGCATAGTAACTGATTAAAGAACCGTAACTATTATGTTGACAAATAGGGTCGCAAGAGCCTCCGATTCCCCAACAGCCCTGAGAAGGCACGCTGCCTATTGCCGTTAAAGTTACCGTTGAGTTTAAAACTATCGCTGCTTTATATTCATTTCTGTTGCTAGGATTATTGTATTCAATACTTAAGCCAATTTTATAAGTATTAGCAATGGGAGTAATTTGGAAATTTATTACCTTAACTTGAGCGGTAGTAAGAGGAATATTGTTCTGGTAAAGAACTCCATCTAAAACAGAAAAAATATTGGGGTTGGAGCCTAGCCTAAGGTCTTTAGTAATTTTTTCCATAGCAAAACTGATATTTTGCTGAACTTCTCTATAAGAAGCATTCTTGGTATTGCCTTGAATAATATTCCAAGTAAGATTGCCAACTAAAACTAAAATAACAGAAAGAATGGCTATGTAAATTATTAATTCAATAAAAGTAAATCCTTTCATGTTTTTAATCATTTATTACTAGTACCAAGTACAGCTAGCATAGGAAGAATAACCTGTTCGAGAATTACTTAAGGTCCAATTCCACCTTGCGTCTGTCCAAATACAACCTCTTTGATTTTCGCATAAAGCTCTATTGTTAAAATTAGAACACGACCGACATGTTCCTGCACAGGTTCCCTCTCCTTCTTCAGGGCTTATAAGCCAACGACAACCAAGTTGATTAAGGCAAGCTAGTTCAGTGTAAAAATTATTACAAGGCGTGCATGCTCCCGAACAATTAGCTACTCCGCAACTTGCTCCCTGAGAACAAGAAGTAAATCGAGTTAAAAAATTTTCCATCTTATAACAAAAACCTGTTCCATTATTACTGCAAGCTCCACTAAAATTAATATAGAAAGAACCGGCAACAGGACAGGTAGAAGTACAGCCAAAATTAGTATAATAACTATTTAGAGAGCCATAATTGGCATACTGACAAAGAGAATCACAAGAACCTCCTGTTCCCCAACAGTTTTGATGTGGTTTATCATCATCCTTTATTGTCAGGACAGCCATACTGGGATTACCCAAATTAACATTAACCGGATTAATCAAAAAAAGATTAAGCGTTTCATTTTCTGTTTCTTTAATAGAATCATTGCAAATAGTAATAACAAAGGTCTTTGGAGAATTATCGCCTTGAACCCAGTTTAAGGTTCCTGAAGCGGTAATATAGTCACAATCAGCATTACACACAGAACAACCCATTGCCGTGTCATCGCTTGTTATATAATCTACTGAAATTTCATTACTGCTCGAGGCAGAAAGTTCAACTGGAATAATAACGCTTCCTCCGTCTTCTGAAACTGAGTATTTGTCCGAATCAAAAAAAACATCAGGTAAAAAAGATAAAATCTTTTGCCAGTTAGTAAGATAAGTAACTAGAATAACTTCTTGAGAACGAGCTTCATTTAATTTCCAGGTTACCTTAGAAATTATTTCTTTTTTGTCTGAATTTATGGTATTTACGATTATCTTTCTTTTCCCGTCTCTAAGCTGGCTGCTTATATTTTCTTCTATGCCTTGAAAAATCCATTTGTTCTCGGAAATTGCCAAACCGTGTTCCCCGATTATTAAGTCATCCCAAGAATTATCCCGAATAGATTTTGTAACCTCGATCCCTTCTCCGGCTAAAAAATTCGCTGTGTTCATTTCCTGAGTTAAAAGGCTTGAAGTATAATCGTTTAATATTAAAAAAACTATACCGCTAAATAATATAATAAAAACTCCTATGGCAATTAATAACTCCATAAGAGATTGACCCTTGTTTTTATCAATACCATTGACATGTAACATAAGAATTGTATCCATTTTGAGAATTACTTAAATTCCAATACCAACTTGTATCTGCCCAAGAACAAATTCTTTGATTCTCGCATAAGACCCTATTATTAAAATAAGAATCAGAACACGACAAACATGTTCCTAGACATCTTCCTGAAACCCAACTACAACCACGTTGGTTAATACATGTTGATTGGGTGCGGAGAAGAGTACAAGGCCTGCATACTCCCGAACAAGCGCCTCTGCAACTTGTTCCCTGAGAAGAGGAAGTGTATTGAACAGCAGGACTTTCCATTTTATAACAATTACCCGTACCGTCTGTGCTACAAAAACCACTTGGGCCTACATAAATTGAACCGGTAGCAAGACAAGAAGTGGCACAACCTGGGTTTACATAATAACTCGTTAAAGTTCCATAGTTTAAATATTGACAAAGAGAATCGCAAGAACCTCCGGTTCCCCAACAATTGAGCGGTGGCGGAGGAGGTGGTGATACTAATTTTATTTTATAACTTATTCTTCCTATGCTATTAATATTTATAATTCTTTCTTCGTTGCCATTGGTTAAAATAATATCGCCACTAACCGATGGCAGGCCAGATAGTTTAGAAAAAACTATTTCCGACAACCCGCTTAAAGAAATATTATAAGGAATGTCAAAAATTTCATCATATTGCAATTCCCGGACCGCATAAGAATTGCCCCTGAATAAAACATAGTTTCCTTCGGCTAAATAAATTCCGAATCTTGAATCTTGCTCAACTGACATTGACTTTAATTGAGCTCTTCTTAGGGCCTGAACGATTTCCTGAGTATAAATATCAAGCTGGTATTTTTTATAAAAATCCAAAGATAAAGGCAAAGTAAGAATCGCCAAGATTGAAAATATTCCAATCACAAGCAAAATCTCAATCAAAGTAAAAGCTTTCTGAGATTTCTTTACGGTCATAGATTATAAATTATTGAGACAGATTACTGGTAATCTGATAAATTGGAGTAATTATGGATAGAGCAATGAAAGCAACAAAAAATCCGACTAAAATTAACAGAATAGGTTCTATTATTGCAGAAAAGTTTTTAAGAGCCGAGTCGGCTTCCTGTTCGTAAAACTCAGCCAAATAAGACATGCTTTCTTCCAGGGTTCCTGACTTTTCACCGACCAAAATCATCTGGGAAAAAATTGAAGGAAAAATCTTAGGAAACGCCTTAAAAGATTTGCTGAGCTTTTGTCCCTTTTCAACGCGAGCTTTTACTAATTTCAAATATTTTTTATAAACATCACTGGTTACCGTTTCATTGCAAATATCAAAAGCTTCCAGAATCGGCACTCCGCTTTTCAGAAGAGTGAAAAAAACCCGGGAAAATTCAGCCAAATTGCTATTTTTATTGGTAGTTCCGAAAAAAGGCATAAAAAAAATAATTTTATGAAAATAAAACCTGGTAATTTTTATATAATTAAAAATTTTATAAATTAAAATTAAAAAAATAAAAATTACTATTAAAAAAATCCAGTATTTTTGTATAAAAACACTGATTCCAAATAAAATTTTGGTAGATAAAGGCAGTTGAGCTTCAATAACATTTAGTGTGGTAAATAATTTTGGCAAAATAAAAATCATGGTTCCTGAAACAATAACTAAAGCTAAGGCAATAACAATAATGGGATACATCAAGGCGCCCAATAATTTTTGTTTTAAGGAGTATTGGTTTTTAAGGCAAAGGCTCAAATATTTTAAATTTTCCTCAAGAGTTCCGCTTTCCTCCCCTACTTTTACCACGTTTTGAAAAAATTTATTAAAAATTTTAGGATATCTTGCCAAGCTTTTATTCAGGCTTTCTCCTTCTAAAATTCTTTTGGAAACACTGTCCAGGGCTTTTTTAAAGGTTCTTGATTTTGATTCTTCTTTCAAAATGTCCAATGCCTCGTTAAGGGTTGTTCCGCCCTTGATTAACAAAGAAAGATGCTCGGCAAATAACATTTTTTCTTTTTGAAAATTAAACATAGGTTTATTTTACTGCTTTTAAAATTTCTTCGAGGGTCGTTAAGCCGTTTTCCGCCTTCAACAGACCGTCGTCAATCATCGGAGTCATCCCCGACTTTAAGGCCTCATTTCTAATTTGAGAAGCATTGGCTTTTTCCATTACCAATTTTTTAATAGGGTCGTTCATTTCCAAAATTTCAAAAATACCCACTCTTCCCAAATATCCGGTTTTCTGACAAACCGGACATCCTTTTCCTTTAAAAAGACAGATGTTTCCTTTTTTAGTTTTTGGCAACTTAGAAATTAAATCTTTGGACAGAAGAACTTCTAATTTCTGAGATGAAATTTCATAGCTTTCAATGCATTTAGGGCAAATTTTCCGGACTAATCTTTGGGCAATAATAATGTTGACTGTGGAAGATATGATATAGGGTTCAATTCCTATGTCAGTAAGCCTGGTTAAAACCGTTGAAGCGTCAATGGCATGGAAAGTTGAAAGAACCAAGTGGCCGGTCATGGCGGCGCTTACCGCGAGTTTAGCGGTTTCGGAATCTCTTATTTCCCCGACCATTATGATATTGGGGTCCTGTCTCATTATCGATCTTAACCCTTTGGAAAAAGTCAAATGGGTTTTTGCATTAACCTGAATTTGATTAATCCCTTCGATGTCATACTCAATCGGGTCTTCAATGGTCATTATATTAACATCGCGGGTGTTTAAAATTTTTAACAATGCATACAGCGTCGTAGTTTTTCCGCAACCTGTGGGACCCGAAGAAATAATCATTCCCCAGGGCTTTTTTAAATTTTCCTTGATAAGATTCAGGTCTTTAGGAAGAAAGCCCAGCTCTTTAAGGTCGAATTTTTTTGATTTTTCCGCCAATACTCTCATCACTATTTTTTCTCCTTCTTCAATGGGAACAACTGAAACCCGGACATCAACTTTTTCGTTGGCGGTTGGAAAGGAAAAATGCCCGTCCTGGGCGGCATCATGAACGTCGGTCCTCAAGCGAGCCATGATTTTAATTCTTGAAACTAAAAAATCCTGAACTTCTTTAGGCAGGGTTAAAACGTCGTGCAAAACTCCGTCAATTCGATATCTTAATATTATTTTATTTTCATAAGGCTCAATGTGGATGTCGGAAGCCCGATTTTCATAACCCGAATTTAAAATCAAATCCACTGTTTTTATTGCCGGCAGAGGCTCTTCTTTGTCTTTTACTTTTTTTAAATCTTCTATATTTTTTCCGATAATTTCTTCAAACTCTTCTTTGATTTCTTTCCTGTAAAATTTAAAAGAATCTTTGATACTGTTTTTGGTGGCAAAATAAGGGATAACCTTTTCCCCTGTTTTTCTTTCAATAAATTCTCTTATTTCCAAATTTTCGGGATTAGCCATTGCAACCTTCAATCCTTCTTTTATCCTTTCAAAAACAATTATTTCTTGTTTTTTTGCCACTATCTCGGGAACTATGCTTAAAACTTCTTTGTTTATCTTTATTTTTCTTAAATTAATAACAGGAAAGCCGATTTCATCGGCAATAAGCTGTCCTAATTCATCGTCGGAAATAAATCCTTTTTCTATAATTATCTGCTCAAGAGGCTCTGATTTCTGGCAGGCTTGGTCTATGGCTAAATTGAAATCTTTTAAAGAAATTATTTCAGTATCAACTAAAATTTTTTTTAAAAGATTTTCCGTAATTATCATGTTTTTATTTTAACCGCCCATTCTTTTATTTTATTAACCACATCAGAAAGACTAATTTCAGTTTTAACCAAATATTCTTTTGCTCCCAAAGAAAGACCCCTCTGAATGTCTGATTCCTGGCCAAGGTTGGAAAGAATGATAACGGGAATTTTTTTGGTTTTTCTGTTTCTCTTCATTTCAACCAAAACATCAAAACCGCTTTTTCTTGTTAGAATCAAATCCAGCAAAACGACATCCGGATTTTCAGAAATTACTTTATTCAAGCCTTCCTCTCCGTTGGTAGCCTCAATGAATTCAAAGTTTTCTTTTGATAATTTATTTTTATAAATCTTCCTTAAAAAACGGTCCTCTTCTATCATTAATATTTTTTGTTTTTCTTCACTCATGTTTTAATTTTTGACAATAGGCAAAGTGAAATAAAAGGTCGTACCGCCCTTCTTGTTTCTGACAAACCAAATTTTTCCGCCACTAAGCTCAATTGTGGCTTTATTTATATAAAGGCCTATTCCTGAAGCAAAAATATCAATCGTCATGGCTTTTTTTGAGCGGTAAAATTTAGTAAAAACTTTTTTTAAATCTTCTTGAGGGATTCCGATTCCATTATCTTTGCAGGAAAATAAAATTTTTTGGCCTTCTTTTTCTATTTTTATTTCAATATTGCCCGGACCTATTTTTTTATATTTTACGGCATTGGTAACTAAATTCTGGATAACTTTTTCAATTTTATCAGGGTCGGTCAAAACCTTAGGAAGAGAGCTCTCGGGTTTTTCAAAAAGAACTTTGCAGTTGCTGGCTTCTGTCCAAACGGACAAATCGGAAATAACTTTTTCCGCTACGTTTTCCAGGGATGTAGGTTTCAGTTTGACTTCAAAATGCTCTTCTTCAATCCGGGAAACATCCAAAAGATTATCAATAAATCCGGACATTTTGATCAGGTTCTCTAAAGCATCGGATAAATATTCTTTTTGAAAATTATTGATTTGGCCGCAATCTCCGGAAATCAAGGCCTCTAAATATCCTTTTATCGCCGCAACCGGGCTTTTTAGTTGATGAGCAATAATGGAAACCATTTCTTCGGTTTTTTGTTTTTTTGAAAATTCCTTTTTTCGCATATTATTCTGAATATTAATGCTTACTTCGTATTAAAGATTACTTCGTATTAGAGATTACTTCGTATTAATGCTTACTTCGTATTAATGCTTACTTCGCCTTTTTGATTATTTTTTTATTTTACCACAAAAACTGTTGATAACAAAAATAGAAGACAAAAGTCTTGCGGTTTTTTTATTAAAAAAGCCCGAGATTAACTCGGGCAAGAATTGCTTTTTTATCCGGATTCTATTTTTTTTCTTCCAAGGGTTTTTCCTTTTCTGGCGGAGGCTCCGGCGAAACAGTTTCTTTTTTTTCTTCGGATGGTTTTGGTTGTTCTACGGGTTTTTGTTCTGCGATTTTTTCCGGTGTCTTTTCCGGAGCTGCCGGAACTGCAGGTTTTTCACCGGGAACAGAGGGTTTTACCTCTTCTTTCTTTTTGCTTTTTTTATGAACGGCAATTTTCTTGCCTTCTAAAATTTTTTGTTTGATTAATAAATTATGAATGGTATCGGAACATTTGGCTCCTTTGCTCAGCCAATATAAAATTCTTTCTTTTTTTAAAGATATTTTTTTAGTTAAAGGATTAAAAAAACCCAATTCTTCAATCCTGGTTCCGCCTTTAGATGATTTCTTTTTTTCCGTAACAATAACCTTAAACGATGGTTGATTTTTTTTCCCTATTCTTTTTAATCTTATTGACAACATAAATTTTGTTTTAATAATTTCTTTTTAAATTTAGAGCCAATCTTTAATTTTCAAAGCTTTTTCAGCGGCCTTTACTTCGGCTTCCTGCTTGGAAGAGCCCTCTCCTTCGGCAATCAATCCTTCTTTCAAAAAAACTCCCACCTTAAAGTGCTTGGCGTGGTCCGGCCCCCATTCTTCTAGAATTTTATAAGTGGGGGTAACGGTCGTTTTTTCCTGAGCTTTCTCTTGAAAATGGGATTTGGAATCCTTGTAAGAGCCTGATTTTATTATCTGGGGAAGTTCTTTTATAACTTGTTTTTTTATAAATTCCTGGCTCGCTTTATATCCCAAATCAAGATAAAGGGCGCCGATAAAGGCCTCTATGGTATTAGCCAGTATGTATCTCCGGGCTTTGTTCATTTCTTTTGACTCTCCCTTGGAAAGCAAAAGAAAATTATTCAAACCGATTCTTTCGGCGATTTTCGCCAGAGAATCGGCATTCACCAAGGCCGCCCGCCAATTAGTCAGCTCTCCTTCGGATTTTTTAGGATATTTTTGGTAAAGATATTCCGTCACAACCAGCTCCAAAACGGCATCTCCTAAGAATTCCAATCTTTCATTATTCCCTATTTTAAAGTCCGGATTTTCGTTCAAAAAAGACCGGTGAACAAAAGCCTGGGTTAAAAGTTTTTTGTTTTTAAAGTTTAAATTTAATTTTTTTTCAAGCAAAGAAAATTCTCGCATAAAAAATCAGACTTTTTTATTTTCTTTTTTTTCTTCTTTGGCTCCGCTTATTTTTTCCATTTCTTTGTAAACCGTGCCCAGAACTCCGTTAATGAACTTTCCCGAACTCTCACCGCCAAAATTCTTGGCTAATTCTATAGCTTCGTTAATCGCCACCTTGGGAGGAACTTCGCTTTTGTCTTCGTAAATCAACTCATAAAGACCGATTCTTAAAACATTCCTGTCGATTATTGTGATTTGTTCCAAAGGCCATTCGGGTGCGGTTTTTTCAATAATCTGGTTTAACTGGGATAAATTAGAAGTCACTCCGTCAATCAATTTCCAAATAAAATCCACGCTTTCCAATCCGGGACCGAATTCTTTTATGTTTCTTTCAACAATTTTTTTAAGAGCCTCCGGTTTTTGGCCGTAAAAATCCCACTCATACAAACTCTGCATGGCGATAGAACGAGAAAGATGTCGGCTGGACATAATTTAAAATTTACTGTTTATTTTTTTGACAAACCCTCTGCGCTCAAGGGCTTTTCTTCTTGGGCCTCGCCTTCCTTTGTTTTAATTTCTTTTTCTCTTTGTTTTCTTTCTTTCTTCTCCAATTTTTGCAGAACATTTATTACCTCAAAGCCCTTGTAATAACCGCAATTCCAACAAATAGCATGCGGCAAAACAAACTTTCCGCATTTTGAACATTTATTTAAAGATGGCGGAGTAATAAAAATATTCCTCCGGCGATTATTCCGATGGCTTTTAGTATGTTTTTTTCTTGGAACTGCCATAATGTTTTTTAATTAAAAACTTTAAACTGGTTTCAATACTAACAAAAAAATAATCATTTGACAAGTCTTTGGAAATTTAATAATAAAAAGATGGAGGTTCTTTAAAAAAGGTGATAATAAATGAAAGAAAATGAAGTAATAGAGAAAAAGAAGAAAGAAAGATTTGATCTTCTACCCACTTTTTTCCCGGATATACGATTGAAAGTGGAACCTGGAACCAAGCTAAAAATTCCTTCAAAAATTTTAGTACTACTCTGCGATCTGGCTCAAACATTTAGCAGAAAACAATGGAAAATTGACAGTGCGCGCAAACGGCAAGAAGAACGAAGAGAAGAAATTATCGATATAGCAAAAGCAAACAATGGTCTTCGAGGGATTATTTCAGAAAAAAATAATTTCAACTTAACTGTCTCCCCTAGTGAGCATATCATTTGGAACGAAGCTAAGCTTCGAAAAAGTGTAGGCAAATGGCGTTCTATGGTAATAAACAGAACTTTTATCGTGAATATTACACTTCCCACGCCGTATATACTTAAAGGCACGCCGATGGCCCAAAAAGAAATAATAGAAAAAGCTATAAAGAAAGCCCTATGCGATCTAAGAATTCCTAAGGAAGACACGGACAGATTAATAAAGACAAAAACCAGTATAAATGTTGACGAGCAATTTCTAGATAGCTTGATTGCTGGTAAAACAGTTAAACTTTTGCCGGGAACAAAAAAGTCAGAAATCACCTGGAAAGTACGAGTCGATCCTTTAAGATCTAAGTAAAATTAACATATCATTAGGTTTTTGCCTAATGATTTTTTTGTTTATTTCTTGATTAATAAATTTTTAACGGGACTGAAAGTTTTTCTGTGAATCTTGCAAGGCCCGTATTTTTTCAAAAGCTTTTGATGAAGCTTGGTTGGATAACCCTTATGGACTAAAAATTTGTATTTTGGATATTTTCTATCTAATTTTGCCATTAAATTATCTCTCGTCACCTTGGCAATCACGGAAGCCGCCATTATTGAAAAAACTTTGCTGTCACCCTTAATAATCGGTTTTTGGGGTATTTTTGAGTTTATTTTAAAGTTTCCGTCAAGAATTAAAAAGTCGATCTTTTTCTTTAGTTTATTTTTTAAATCTTTGATCGCCCTTAACATTGCCAGTTTTGACGCTTCAAAAATATTTATTTTATCAATTATTCTTTCCGAAACATTGGCTATCCCCCATTCAATCTGGGGATGTTTTTTCAAAATCTCGCAAAACTCTTCTCTTTTTTTAGGAGTTAATTTTTTTGAATCTTTTATTTTTTTTAAATTTTTCTGAAGTCTAAATTTTTTTGAAACAAAAACCGCGCAAGCGGTAACGGGTCCGGCCAAAGGACCTCTGCCTACTTCGTCCGTACCGGCTACAAATTTAAATTTTTTTTTCCAAAGATTTTTTTCTTCCTTTAGAATGTCCATTTCTAAATTCTAACATTTTAAAAAATAAATAAAAAAGAAGCTTTAGCCTCTAAGATACATAAAAAAACTTTAATGACCCATGACTCCTATAAACATTAGAATTTATGCCGGACAAAGCAAAAAAGAAAAGAGCCTACTGCGAAAAAATTTGCCGAAGGCTCAAAATGTCAAGAGAAACAAATTCTCAAGACTTTAAGGTTCAGAACTTCCGAGCGGACGCAATGCCCAAGTGAGTACGATCAGAGAAGGTGTTGATATTGATACCTATCCGTGGAGGGATTGAGTCTATTGAATCGATATAGCAGACACCGACGTGACCGCCATTCGAAACCACAGATGAGGTACGAACATTGGTGTTTTTGAATAGATGTTCGCCGGTAGCTAGATAATGACCGATGATGGTGTATACCATCACTTGAGCTGTGGGCACTTCTTCGTCTTTTGAGAGCAGCACTTGCTGTTCTCGCCAGCTTTTCGAGGTCGAGTTTGCCACTTCGGTTTTGCGAACCAGTTGCCATTTTGTTTGACCGTGCTTTTTGGCAAATGATTTCTTGTTGTACCAAGCGCCTTCGTGAGACAGGAAGAGACTTGAGGCTACTTTGCTACGAATCTCTAGAATTGAGAACGGTAAGACCGCTATCAGGATATGGGTATCCTTTAATTCTTCGAGAACTGCTTCGGAGAACGGAACCTCCGAAAGAGCAGCGAACTGCTTTTTCTTTTTGGTAATTCTAGCCACGAAGTGACTAAAGATCTCTTCAAGGCCGAAAAAGTTCTTTCCCATGATTTCACGGCTGCGTTTTGGGCTTGTTGCTAGTCTAAAAGTTTTTTCCATATGACATACCTTCCTTTTTTGTTTCCTGCTTGTCTCGGAATTGAGACGAGCGGTTTAGAAACCAGTTTTCTGGCGTCCAAAACGCTCGCCTCAAAGTTTGAACCTTTTTTATTAAAGAACTATTTCAATTTTATTATTATACCAAAATAATAGAAAAAGTCAATGATCCCCTTTTTAAACAAAACTTGCTGCGATGCTATATAAAATAAAAAAGGAGGAAGAAATATTTTCTCGCTCCTTGTTTTTTTCTTGGAAAAGCGTACCAATAGTTATCAAGACTTATATATTCAATATCCATGTCTAAAACTAACAATTTCTCTCTGATTTTCTCACTATTCTCTTGGGAAGTGGCGTAAACCCTTAAAAAGGGAGATTCTTTTTGCTTGACATCTATTATCTAATGATCAAAGATTGATACTTTTATTTCGTCTACTAAAAAAATCTTGATTATCCCCTGCCTTATTCTTGATGCGATATGCAATCCAAGACCATGAATTTCTATATTTATCATTTCCAACCTCCTCTGTCTTTTTAATCTAAATAATTTATTTGTCAACTTTTAATTGACGGAAATTTTTTGAGGACATAAAATAAGATAAGTTTATTTTTTATGAAATTTACTCACCTCCATTTCCACTCCCACTACAGCTTGCTTGACGGCCTGCCAAAGATTGATGAAATGATAGACCAAGTCAAAAAATTAGGCATGGATTCTTTGGCAATAACCGACCACGGCAACCTTTACGGCGCCGTAGAATTTTATAAAAAAGCGAAAAAAGCAGGAATAAAGCCGATTATCGGCTGTGAAGTATATCAGGCTTTTAATTCAATGGATGAAAAAAGACCCAATGTCGACGACAGAAGATATCACTTCATACTCTTGGTAAAAAATGAACAAGGATATAAAAACTTAGTGAAATTAATCACCCAAGCTCATTTAAGGGGTTTTTATTACAGGCCGAGAATTGACGATGAGCTATTAAAAAAACATAGCTCCGGATTAATTGCTCTCACGGCCTGCATTCAAGGAAAAATTCCCCAATTAATTCTTTCTAACAGGTTAGACGAAGCCAAGGAAACGGCTTTAAAATATAAAAAAATTTTCGAACCGGACAGTTTTTATTTTGAAATCCAGCACCATCCCAATATAAAAGAACAAAAAAAGGTGAATCAGGGGCTGATAAAACTTTCAAAAGAGCTGGATATTCCCTTGGTAGCGACTTGCGATGTCCATTATTTAAACAAAGAAGATGCCGATGCCCAGGATGTCTTAATGCTGATCAACACCGGAGCTGACATTAACGACCCCGAAAGATTAACTATGAAGATTGACGATTTTTCAATGAAAAGCGCCCAAGAAATGGCCGATTCTTTTAAAGAAACTCCCGAAGCTCTTGATAATACTCAAAAAATAGCTTCTCTTTGTAATTTTGAATTTAAATTGGGCGAAACCAAGCTTCCCTCTTTTCAAGTTCCCGAAGGCAAAACTCCGGAAAGTTATTTAAAAGAACTTTCCATGGAAGGGCTTAAAAAAAGATTCGGAATCTTGCCTAAAAAGGAGGTAATAGAAAGAATGAATTACGAATTGTCGGTTATCGGCGAAACCGGCTTTGCCTCTTACTTTCTGATAGTTCAAGATTTTGTTAATTGGGCGAAACAAAATAGAATCGTGGTGGGACCGGGACGAGGTTCGGCGGTCGGGTCACTTGTCGCTTATTTGTTAAATATCACCAACGTTGACCCTTTAAAATATGATTTACTATTTGAAAGATTTTTAAACAAAGACCGGATTTCCCTGCCCGATATTGATATGGATTTTACCGACCGAAGAAGAGACGAGGTGATTGATTACATCGCCCAAAAATACGGCCGGGAAAAAGTAGCCCAAATTATCACTTTCGGAACAATGAGTTCTCGGGCCGTAATCAGGGATGTTGGCCGGGCATTGGGAATGCCTTATAGTTTTTGCGACCGGGTGGCTAAAATTATTCCTTTCGGCTTCTCTTTAAATGATTCTTTGGAAAAAATTTCCGAATTCCGCCAACTTTATGAAGCCGAGGAGGAAGCCAGAAGATTAATTGATTTTGCCAAAAAACTGGAAGGTTGCGCCCGCCACGCTTCCACTCACGCCTGCGGAATAGTTATCTCTAACGACCCGTTAGAAAATATAGTTCCCCTCCAACACCCCACCCAAAACGATGAAGCCATCGTCACCCAATACGAAATGCATTCCATCGAAGATTTGGGTCTTTTAAAAATGGATTTGCTGGGATTGAAAAATCTGACCATAATCGAAGACGCGCTTTCTCGAATTTATAAAGTTAAAAATAAAAAAATCAATATTGACGATATCCCAAATGAAGACAAACAAACCTTTCAAATCTTCAAAAAAGGAGACACGGTGGGGGTCTTTCAATTGGAGTCCGACGGAATGCGAAGATATCTGAAACAATTAAAACCCTCTAATTTTGAAGACATAATCGCCATGGTCGCCCTTTATCGGCCGGGCCCGATGGCAATTATTCCGGATTATATCCAAAGAAAAAATAAATTAAAAAGCGTTGATTATTTTCATCCTTTGCTCGAGCCGATTTTGGCCTCCACTTACGGACTGCCGGTTTATCAGGAACAAATAATGCAAATCGCCCAGAAGTTAGCCGGCTTTACCCTGGGAGAAGCGGATGTGTTAAGAAGAGCTATCGGTAAAAAAATAAAAGAGCTACTTTTAGCCCAAAAAACAAAGTTTATGGAAGGGGCGAAAAAAAATAATGTCAGCCCTGAAGTATCTCAAAAAATTTGGGACTGGATAGAGCCATTTGCCAGTTACAGCTTCAATAAAAGCCACGCCGCAGCTTACGCCACCATCGCCTATCAAACCGCATACCTAAAGGCCCATTTCCCCGTTGAATTCATGGCTGCTTTATTAACTTCGGAAAAGAGCGACATTGAAAGAATTTCCGATTTAATTAACGAATGCAAAAAGATGGAAATTGAAGTTTTGCCGCCGGACATCAACGAAAGTTTCAGAAATTTCTCGGTTATCCCCCATAAAAACCAAATCCGTTTCGGGCTTTTAGCCATCAAAAACGTTGGCGAAGCGGTTGTTGAAGCTATAATTTTAGAAAGAAAAGAAAAAGGGCTCTTTAAAACAATTTCCGATTTTGTTTCCCGGCTTAACTCAAAGGTTTTAAATAAAAAATCTTTGGAAAGTTTGATTAAAACCGGCGTTTTGGACAAATTAGAAGAAAGAAATAAGCTTCTTTTTAATATGGAAAAAATTTTAGATAATCATCGGGAAATTCAAAAGACAAAAAATAACAATCAAAAAAATTTATTCGGCGAATTGTTCCATTCAAATTCCGCGATAAAATTAGACGAAGCGAAACCGGCTACTAATAAAGAAAAGTTAACCTGGGAAAAAGAGCTTTTGGGGCTTTATATCAGCTCTCATCCGCTGGAAGGTTATAGAAAAATTTTTGAAAAAAATGTTTCGCCGATAAAAGATGCAAAAGGAAAAATTTGGGGCCAGGTAATTAAAGTCGGGGGAATTATTTCCAATATAAAAAAAATTATAACCAAAAAAGGGCAACCGATGCTCTTTGTAAAACTGGAGGACTTTCACGATAAAATAGAGATGGTTGTTTTCCCGAGAGTGATGGAAAAAAATCTGACCGCTTTCCAGGAAAATAAAATTGTCATTGTAAAAGGAAAAGTTGATAATCGGGACGATTCTCCAAAAATTATCTGCGACGAAATTGAAGAAATCATAGAAGAATGAACTACTCCGTTCTGAAAGAACAGGATATCCCCTTTTAAAACAAGTCTTTTGCCCTAACAAATCGAGTCAAAATAAAAACAGCAACCAAAAAACATAAAGTTGCCATTAAAAATAAAAAGAGTATAAATAAAAAGAGCTAAATATGAGTGTCTGCTGAAGAAAGGCTCTGCTGACTCTCCAACGCCTCTTGTCTCATATTGCCTATATCTCCTAAGTCGCGAATAAAGTCTATATAATTAGTTTTCTTCTGCCCTTTACTTTTTTTGCTTGTTTTTGATGTCA
>JAPLXH010000001.1 GCA_026396195.1 Candidatus Nealsonbacteria bacterium | reverse complement strand
GGGTCATTGGACAAAAACAATTAAAAAATAAAAAATCAACAAGGGCATGATTTCAGTAATTAATTATGAAAAGCAAAAAATTACAATTTATCATTAAACCCGAGAAGATAAAAGAAACATTTAATCGGTTGGATCGGCTTAATAAAGGAGACAGGTCTTCTTTGGTGTTTAAAAAAATTCCCATTATTTTTTTCATGGATTTTTTCCCCGGATTCGAGGGCAAAGAAGAAGTCCACGAGAAAGAAGATGATTTTTTATGTGTAATTGAAGGCGAGGGCAATTTATTGATTAATCGGAAAAAGAAATTAAAAATAAGGCAAGGCGATTTGGTTTATATTCCGAGCAGAATGTTTCATAAATTGTCAACCAAAAAAAAAGGAATCAAATATATTGTTGTTAAAATAAAAAATTATAAATAATATTCAAAAAAACAATGTCTTCAAAAATAATATTAAACGATATTATAATAGGGGACGAGCAGCCATGCCTTGTCGTGCCCGACGGGTGCGACAATCACATGGGTTCGCTAGAACGGGCTAAAGAAATGGCTTATGCAGCAAAAATTTCCGGCGCGAAAATAATTAAATGGCAGTTGCATTTGCCGGAAGAAGAAATGGTAAAAGACGAGGCCATAGCGGCTTCGAAAGAAATGCTTGCCAAATGGGGGTCAATTTGGGATTTTGTTAATAAATTCAGATTATCGGTTGATGACCATTATCAATTAAAACAGTATTGCGACAAAATCGGAATACAATATTTTTGCACGCCTTTTTCTTCGCGAGCCGCAGAAATTCTTAATCAAATGGGAGTTTATGGTTTTAAAATCGGTTCAGGAGAAACAGAAGATTTATTAATGATAGAAGAGATTGTAAAAATGAAACGCCCTATGATTATTTCAACCGGCATGAGCGACCTTTCCGAGATTGACTTTATCGCGCAAACTATTCAAAATTCAGGTACGCCTTATGCTTTCGCCCATTGTTTATCGATATATGAAGGACAGAAAGCAAACCAATTGAATTACGGAGTAATTTCCCTGTTTAAAAAACGTTATGGCGTTCCTGTGGGCCTTTCCGACCATACTCCGCCGGATTTTATTAAATCAATAAGTGGAATTGCCGTAAGTCATGAAGCAAGAATATGGGCTGCCGTACATCAAGGTGCAAATTTTATTGAAAAACATTTTACTCTTGACAGGAAACAAGCCGACGCTGACAGTTGTTTTTCGTTAAATCCGCAGGATTTAAAAGATATTATTGAAACCGTTAAAGCAGCAGAAGAAGCATTGGGTAAGGAGCGAAAAGTTTTTAACGAAGAAAAGCCGGTGGCGGAATGGGCAAAGCGGAGCATTGTTTCTTTGGTCGATATCCCCAAAGGTTCAATTATTACAAGAGAAATATTGACTTCAAAACGTCCCGGGACAGGAATACGCTCGAAAGATTATAAACAAATTATTGGTAAAAGAACCCGAATTCTAATTCCTAAGAATACTTTAATAAAATGGGAACAAATTCAAGACTAAAACAAAAATTGCGAGTTGCTATTGTATCGGAAAGAAGAGCCGATTATTCTCGGTTTAAACCAATTTTATCGCTTATGGAAAACGATCCTTTCTTTGATTATAAATTGATTGTTACCGGAATAAGTCTTTTAAAAAATTACGGAGAAGATATCAAAATTATTAAACGCGACGGATTCAAAATTGCATCCGTTATTCCAATGTTTAGAGAAAATGCGCCTGACAGCGGCGCTGAAATGACTCGCGCTTACAGCCGCGTTATGAGTGGTCTTTCAGATGTTTTTGAAGCGTTAAAACCGGATCTTGTTTTAACCGGTTTTGATATCGGCGCTAATTTTTCCGCCGCAGTCGTAGGAGCGCACATGAACATTCCCGTTGCTCACATTCAAGGAGGAGAAATAACGGGAAGCATTGATGAGTCGTTAAGACACGCAACCTCAAAATTTGCCAATATTCATTTCGCGGCGACTAAGGAAGCGGCAAACAGGATTAGAAGGATGGGGGAGGATCCGAGATTTATTTTCGTTGTTGGTTGTCCCTCGATAGATGTTTTGGTCCAATCTCCCGTTATTTCCAGAAAGAATATCATGGGAATGCTTAAGCTTAATTCTGAGCAACCCTATGTTGTCATTGTCCAACATTCGGTAACAAGCGAAATAGACCAGGCTGGATGGCAAATAACACAAACTTTGGAAGCCGTAAAAGAAATTGGAATTCAGGGAGTCATTTTTTACCCTAATAATGATGCGGGAACAAGCGCGATTATTTCAGGAATCCGTAACTCTCATATCAGTTATATAAAAAGCCTTTCTTCGGAAATTTTTATTAATGTGTTGCGTTATTCAGAGGCCTTAATAGGCAATTCTTCCACGGGTATTCACGAAACGGCAACATTACATGTCCCAACGGTTAATATAGGAACGCGTCAACAAGGAAGAGAGCGGCCTAAAAATGTCATTGATAGTTCTTATCAGAAGGAAGAAATTAAAAACGCGATAAGAAAGGCTCTTTATGATAAAAAATTTAAGGAAATTGTGCAGAATGTTAAAAATCCCTACGGAGACGGACACTCCGCCGAAAGAATTATAAAAATTTTAAAAACCATAGACATTAAAAACATTCCGATACAAAAAAGATTTATAGATTAATTAAAATGCATAATTCTAAAAATAAAAAAAGAATATTTATTTGCGGGGGCGCCGGTTTTATTGGGCAAACATTAACAAAAGAACTTCTGAAAGAAGGAAGAAATATTAATCTTTTAATCTACGACAAAACCCCTCCGCCTTTTAAGAATAAAAACCTCAGTTTTTTAAAAGGGAGTATTTTAGATAAAAAAGCTTTAAAAAGAGCCCTTAAGAAGTCAGACATCGTGATAAACTTAGTGGGTTCTTTCAGGAAGGATTTTTACTTGATAAATGTTCTTGGCAGCTCCAATCTTTTGGAGGTTTGCAAGGAGTCCGATATAAAGAAAATAATTTTTATTTCCTCCGAGGCTGTCTATGGAGAATACACGGGCAAACCCCATATTGAATCCGATTGTCCAAAACCAATAACCGAATATGGTTTTTCAAAATACATGGCGGAAAAGATTTATAAATTTTATTCGGATAAATACAAAATCCCGATTATTATTTTGCGTTTATCAAGCACTTACGGACCTGGGCAGAAAATAGGAATAGGGGTGTTATCTGATTCTCTTAATTCAGCGCTTAAAAAAAGGCCGTTAAAAATTCATGGAGATGGAGAACAACACAGAGATTTTTTATATATTGATGACGCAGTAAAGGGAATTATAAAAAGCATTTATTATGAAACAAAAGGATTGGAAATTTTTAATATTCCGGGAAAAAAATCGTATTCTTTATTAGAGCTTACCTCTTTAATTAAGAAGAAGATTGGAAACAAAATAGAGATAAAATTTTTGGAACCCAGAAAGCAAGATATTAAGCGCATGTATTCAAATTACAGCAAAGCGAAGCGCCTTTTAAATTATGAACCAAAAGTAAGCCTGAGGGAGGGAATTACCAGAACAATTGATTATTATAAAAATATAAAAAGTTAAAAATGGAATCAGAGACTTGTCCAAAAATAAAAAAAGTTATTTTTTACACAAATATTCCAAGAGTTTTTCGAACTACCCAAATCGGGCATTTTTATGAAATTACGCATGCTTATCCGACAATTTTATTATCTGAAAAGTTAGATTCTGAAACGGAAAATATTATTGCTGATAAAAAATTATTCCCGAGATTAGAGAAAATCATACCGGTTCATCAATTTACAGGCGAAAAAAAAGGCTTATTTGCTAAAAACAGATATCTTTATAATTTAGCCAAAGACGCTATTTTAAAATGTAATCCGGATATTGTTATATCGCCAAGCGACATACATTCTCTTTTTGAAATGTATTTATTAAGATTTGCCAAGAAAATAGGCGCCCTAAGAATTATTATTCAGCCATCAAACATCGGAGACAGTAAAAACGGCGAGAAATTCGTGGACCTTACCAATGCTTATTTGAGATTTCCTTCTTTTTTGCCTCTTAAATTAAGACTTTTTTTAACAAGATGTAGAAAATATTTAGGCCACTTTCTTTATTATTGGATTTTACCTTTGCTGGTTTTGGAAAGACCTTTTTCGGGAAAAGCAAGTTATATTTTAAGAAAAGGGAATATAGGAATGGGGGACAGCGATTATTTGATTGTTTTTTCGGAAAAAGATCGGCAGTTGTTTCTTAAGGAAGGTGTTCGGCCTGAGAAAATTTATATTTTAGCCCATCCGTTGGCGAGGGAAAGCAGAAAGGTGTTTAAAAATTTTTTTATAAACATATCAGGGGGAAAAAAAGCAAAAAATTTTATTTTAGTTTTATTATCAAGCTGGGTAGAAATCGGATTCAGGCGAGATAATTGTCATTTAATTTCAAGAGAGGAAAGATACAAAAAATGGAAAGAAACAATTGGTTTGATAACCGGATTTTTTCCAGATTGGGAAATAATTATCAAGCATCACCCGAAAGATAAAGATATAGAAAGGTCTAGGTTGGAATTTGAACCGATTTCAAAAAATATTAAAATTATAAATCCGAAAGAACAGTTAGATGAGTATATAGATGGTGCAAAGATTATTATCGGTCTTCCTTTGTCGGCAAGCACAAGCTTGTATATCGCATCTTTGAAATGTCCGAGAAAACCGATATTATCCTTAGATTTTCATCGAGAGATTCTAGGGGATTATTATAAAAATTTTGAAGGAATTGAGCACATTGATAGTGAGTTAAGGTTAAGTAATATTTTAGAACTGATAAAAAAGAATAAATATCAAAAAAAGTTAATAAAAAAAAATAAAGCAAAAAAATTTAAAGACACGGTTGAATTATTAAATTATTTATACAAAATAAAACATGATAACGCTTTTTACGGTACCTAGAGCTTTTCGAGATCCGTTTAATATTCCGCAAAGAAATTCCCTTAAAAGTTGGACGTTGCTCAGACCGAAATGCGAAATTATTTTATTCGGTAACGAGGAAGGCGTAGCTGAGGTGGCAGCTGAGTTTTGCGTTAGGCACGTTCCAGAAATTGAATTGAACGAATTTGGAACTCCCGTTATTGGCGTTACGGTCAATATGGCAAGAAAATTAGCAAGTAATCCTATTATTGGACAGCTTACAAGCGATATTATTTTATTTAGTAACTTTACAAAAGCTGTTTCAAAAATAAACGCAGAAAATTTTTTAATGGTTGGTAGGCGTTGGGATTTAAACGTTGAGGAAGAAATTGATTTTAATGATGATAATTGGGAAGAAAAACTTCAAGAGAAACTTAGAAAAGAAGGAAAATTGCATGGCCCTTCGGCAATTGACTATTTTGTTTTTTCAAAAGATTTTTTCGGAGAAATTCCGCCATTTATCATCGGATCTCCAGGACCTGACAATTGGATGATTTATCACGCAAGATCTGTAAGAATACCGGTTATAGATGTAACCCACGAGGTTACTGTTATTCACCAGGACCACGATCGTCCAAGAAAAGAAACAAAATTTTATAAAATTGAAAGACAAAGAACTTTTGAATTGGCCGGCGGATTTAATTCGATGTGTTCTTTGCAAGACGCCGATTGGATTTTAACTTCCAAGGGTCTTGAAAAACCTCCTTTTCCGAGAAGAATTATTTCCGAATTGACTCTTTTTAAGCCTTGGCGGTATTTAGTCACTCTGAAAAGAAAAATTCAAAAGTATTTTAAAACGAGTTATTACTAAAATGAAAAAAATAACATTAATAATTCCTCCATTTCCCAGATTATTCGATTCCACCATATTTCCACCCTTAGGACTACTATATGTAGCCGCAATTTTAGAAAAAAATAATTTCGACGTTAAAATGTGCGACTTACGAGAGAAATTCGATTTAACTAAAATTCCGGAAGCGGATATCTATGGCACCACAGGGCACGTAACAGAAGTAAATGAGCTTAGACAAATAGGGAAATACTTGGAAGGCAAGGGACTTAGGATAATAGGCGGAGTGCATGCGACTCATATGCCCGGAGATTTTATCGGATACTACGACACTATTTTAAGGGGCGACGGGGAAATAACTATATTGGATATTATAAAGAACGGATTGACCGGTATTATTCAGGGAAAAACAGTAGAAAACATAGATACGGTACCTTTCCCCGCAAGACACCTATTGCCAAGAGATAGAGTTGTATCAAAAGATGTTTTAGGGGGATATGGATATAACAAAGAGTCTCCCGAAGCGATGGTTTTATATACATCAAGAGGGTGTCCCTTTAAATGTGCATTTTGTTCTAATATCCCACAACCAATAAGGTTTCATAGTCCGGAATATGTTTTATCAGAAATTAAATATTTAATTAAAAATTATTCAGTAAATAATTTTAATATTATGGACGATCATTTTACATTGAACAGGTCCAGATTAAAAAAACTTGCTGAATTATTAGAGCCGTTAAATATAAGATTTAAATGCATGGCAAGAATAGATGCGCTAGACGAAGAAATATGCGTATTACTTAAAAAAATGGGTTGTGTGGAAATTCAAATGGGACTTGAGTCTGCCGACGAGAATGTATTAAAGTTAATGAATAAACCCTTGGATTTGGAAAAGGCGAAAGAAGCGATTAAAAGAATTAAATCGCATGGAATCATAGCAAAAACATTCTTAATAGCCGGTCTTCCGGGTGAAACATGGGAAAGCATAGAAAAAACCAAACAATTTATAAGAGAAACTCAACCGGATAAATGCCCGGCAACTCTTTTTATGCCATTTCCGGTATGCGATGTTTGGAAAAACCCGGACAAATACGGGGTGAAGATATTGACAAGAGAATACTCTAAATATTTCTTTAGATATCCGACAGAATCCGTTATAGAAACCAAGGAATGTTCGGCAAAAGAACTGACCGAACATTTTAATCACCTGAGAGATTATATAAACTCCAATGAATGGAGAAATAAAAATTAAAAATAAAAATTATTAACAACATGGCAACAATAAATTTTAAAAAAATAATCATTTTTACGACAGTTTTAATCGGAATTTTATTAATAATAAGTGTTGCTTTTATTTTTTATTTAAAAGTTCCTTTTTTTCAAGAACAAGAAAAAAAATTGCCGGAACAAAACCAGGAAATTATTGAAGAAAAATTGCTACTTGCCATTAACTATGGCGGAGAAAACACCGAAGCTGATTTTAAAGAGGGGATGACCGTTTTTGATTTATTGAAAAATGGATCGGAAAAATTAAACTTAGCGCTGAAAATAAAAAATTACGATATGGGAATTTTTATTGAAGCCATCGGGGGAAAAGAAAACGGAGAAGACGGGAGATATTGGATGTATTATGTCAATGGAGAAATGCCTATGGTTTCAGCCGATAAATATCAATTAAAGCCCGCAGATAAAGTCGAATTTAAATTTGAAAAATCAAAATTTTAAAAATAAAAAATAAAAATATTAAAAATATGAAAAAAATAAACATTTTAGAAATCATTTTCGTCGTTATTTTAATTGCAATTGGCATTACCTTAAGATTGCTTCCTCATTTGCCTAATTTTACTCCAATCATTGCCATAGCTTTATTCGGTGGCGTTTATTTGAAGAGAAAAGCGGCCGTTGTAATTCCGTTATTGACAATGGCAGTTTCAGATATGTTTATCGGTCGTTATGAACTGAGCCTGATGATTTCCGTTTACGGCACTTTTTTTATTTGTGTTTTATTGGGTTTTTGGTTAAAAAATAATAAAAAATGGTACACAATCTTAGGATGTACGCTCTTGGGTTCGGTTTTGTTTTTTACTATTACAAATTTCGCCGTTTGGATTTTTACTCCCTGGTATGCGAAAACTGTTTTTGGATTAATTCAGTGTTATTTAATGGCTTTGCCCTTTTTTAGAAACGCCTTATTGGGAGATTTATTTTATGTAATAACCTTTTTCGGGGCTTATGAGATAGTCGAGGCTTGGATTAGAATAAAATTTAAAGTAACGAAAATTATTGATGTAGTACATTATTAAAATTTTTAAAATGCTTACCGTATTAAAAAATAAAAAAAATATTTTCATTCTAGGCTTTTTATTGGTTCTATTGATTTTACCAAGGATTGCAATTTATCCTATTTTTGGAGTTGGCATTGTAGGCACCGATGCTCAGTTTAGATATTTCCCGCAGGCAAAAGAACTTTCTGAGTCATTTGGTAATTTTTTTAACCAGACAGGCCCTGCTTATTCTTTATTTTTATTGTTTTTTGAAAAAATAAATAACGACATGGTGGCAGGTCCCGTATTAATTCAGCACATTATTGGCATAATTACTGCTCTATTGGTATTTTGCTATTTCAAAAAAATAAATTTACCCTTAGCTTTTTTCGTTACTATTTTTACTTATTCTGCCTGGACAGCTTTATGGATAGAGCACACTATTTTACGGGAATCTTTAGCCTCTTTTTTGATGGTTATTTTAGTTATCCTTGTTTCTTTAGCCGCCAAAGAATTAAAATATTTTAAATTTATTTTTGCTTTTTTGACCGGATTAATTGGTCTTGCACTTGTCTTTATTAGGATAGAATTTGTGGTCCTTTTAATTTTTATGCCCTTGATTTTATTTATTGTAAAGAAAAAAGAGCTTCCTAATTTTAAATTTAAAGACAGAAATTTTTTAAAATGGAATTTTGGATATTTTTGTCCTTTCTTTATTGTCTTTATTGTATATTTTATGTTATTTCGACCAGTTCAAATAAAGACTACTGATTACGGTTCCTTTTTTATCGTATCTTATTATAGTTTAATACCCGAAACATTTTATTATAATAATTCGCGTTACGCCGGACTTTTGAATGAATATCAGGAAATTCTGGAAACCGCCGGAACAAAGAGAGAAGAGACCAGTTTAGCAAAAAGAGAAAGAATGGCAAAATTTGATGAGGTAACCTCAGAATATCTTTCTCGCCACCCTGAAATAAAACTTTCTAAACTTGAAATCATGGATAAAATTTACATTGAGATTATGATAAAAAACACTCTAGTTTATTTGGAATCATTTGGTGTAAATTTGAAAAATCATCTTCTCGGGACAGCCGAGTTGGATACTTTAATATTTAAAGATAAAATAACAGATTCCGGAGTAGAAACAAAGATAGATTCTCCAGTTATTGACAAAATATTCCATTTTCACAATATTGGCATGAAATGGTTTAGCACGGTTCTGTTCTGGCTATTTTTACCGTCGACAGCATTCTTATTTATTAAATGGAAGTCCTTACCTTCTGAAGTAATAATATCGTTTTTTATAACAGTTATTCATATACTTGTTCTGTCTTTTTTGACAAACCCTGCCCATCGTTTTAGATATCCTATAGATCCTTTTATATATTTCTTGCAGTTTTATCTTATCTTAACTTTTTTCAATATGATATTTTTTGGAAAAATTAAGTTACTATATAAAAGACAATGACAGACGTTTTTTATTAGAGTTATTTTAGAGCTTATCAATGTTGTTTGATTTTTGAGAATATAATTAAAAATTAAAAAATAGCAACTTGACTTTTAAGCAAATTTATTAGAAAATAATTTTCTAGAATATGAAAACGATAGTTACCGGCGGAGCCGGCTTCATAGGCAGTCATTTAGTCGAACTTCTTTTAGAAAGGAAACATTCGGTTTTAGTTTTGGATAATTTTGTTACCGGCCGTCAAGAAAATCTTGCTCATTTGAAAAACAATAAGAATTTAGAATTAATTCAGGTTGATATTTCGGATTTTGATAAAATAAAGGATTATTTCAAAGGCGTTGACTGGGTTTTTCATTTGGCTGCCTTGGCAGATATTGTGCCGTCGATAGTAGAACCATTAAAATACCACAATAGTAATATAAACGGTACAGTTTCTGTTTTAGAAGCGTCCAGGCGGGCAAAAGTTAAAAGGTTTATTTACGCGGCCTCGTCTACTTGTTATGGTTTGGCTGAAATATTTCCTACGCCTGAATCCGCTCCAATTAAGCCGGAATATCCATATGCTTTGACAAAATATCTGGGCGAACAAATTGCTTTACATTGGTGTAAGGTTTATAAATTACCAGTTATTTCCCTGAGATCATTTAATGTGTATGGTCCTAGGTCGCGTACTTCCGGAACTTATGGTGCGGTGTTTGGAGTATTTTTAGCTCAGAAATTAGCCAAAAAACCCTTCACCGTTGTTGGCGACGGCACCCAAACCCGTGATTTTACTTTTGTAAAAGATGTAGTCAGGGCTTTTTTGGCAGCAGCTGAATCCGGCGTTACCGGTGAAATTTTTAATGTAGGTTCCGGCGGTACTTACAGTATTAATCGCGTCATTGAACTTTTAGAGGGATCGGTTACTTATATTCCCAAGCGTCCCGGCGAACCGGATTGTACTTTTGCCGATATTTCTAAAATAAAAAAAATACTTCATTGGCAATCGGAAACTTCGTTGGAAGAAGGCATTAAAATCTTATTAGATAATATTGATTATTGGAGAAATGCTCCGGTTTGGACGCCGAAATCTATTGCGGAAGCTACCAAAGAATGGTTCAAAAATTTAGGCGTTAAATAAAAATTTAATATTTTTTTTATGTCCGATTTAATTAATCAAAAAATAAAAAACATTGACGAATTAGCTGAAATAGTTGCTAAACTAAAAAATGAAGGCAAAAAAGTGGTTCAATGTCACGGTGTTTTTGAATTAGTCCATCCCGGCCATCTTTATCATTTTGAATCGGCTAAAAAAGAAGGAGATGTTTTAATTATAAGCATAACAGCGGATGAATTTGTCAATAAGGGACCCGGCCGTCCTATTTTTTCAGCCGCTGTTCGGGCTAAGTCTTTGGCAAACATTCAAATCGTTGACTACGTAATAATTAATCATGATTTTTCGGCAATTGAATTGTTAAAAAAAATAAAACCCAATATTTATTTTAAAGATCAAGAATATAAATCTGCCCTGCAGGATCCGAATAGAAATCTTTATAAAGAAGCCCAGGCCGTAAGGTCGGTTGGCGGTGAAATTAAGTTTAGTTATGAGCCAACTTTTAGCTCTTCCAATTTTTTAAAAAATTATTTCGATATTTATCCGCAAGAAGTTAAAAATTTTTTAAAAGATTTTAACGCTAGATACAGCGCCAAAGAAATAATTGATATTTTAAAAAGTTTACGCGAGATGAAAATTTTACTCATCGGGGAAACGATTATTGATGAATATCATTACTGCAGAGGCATGGGTAAAATTCCTAAAGATAATTTAATAGCCACTAAATATTTAAATAATGAAATTTTTGCCGGCGGTGTTTTGGCTTGCGCTAATCATCTCGCCGGATTTTGCGACAATGTTCACTTAGTAACGACTTTAGGTAAAAAAAATAGCTACGAAGATTTTATTAAATTAAAATTAAAACCAAATATTACCTTTAAATTTTTTTATGACGATGAGGGACAAACAATCGTAAAGAAAAGATTTATAGACCCGATTTTTTTTAATAAAATGTTTGAAATTTATTATTTTGACGACAGGCAATTGTCTGTAAATATTTCTGAACAAATTATTGATTATTTAATAAATATTTTGCCTCGGTACGATTTAGTTATAGTAAATGATTACGGTCATGGTTTTTTTGATAAAAATATTATTGCAACATTAACCGAAAAAGCTAAATTTTTAGCTGTCAATACGCAGACCAACAGTGCTAATACGGGTTTTAATTTAATAACGAAATATTCGCGATCAGATTATGTTTGCATCGATGAACCTGAAGCTCGTTTGGCTACCCATCAAAAGGACGGTGATATTTCCGAGGTGATCGCTCAAATTTTTAAAATGATTAATGTAAAAAAAATGGTAGTTACTCGCGGTCATCTTGGATCAATTGCTTCTGAGGGAGCAAATAAGACTTATAATGTACCTGTTCTGTCTACAAGAGTTGTTGACCGCGTTGGAGCAGGGGATGCTTTTTTGGCAATAAGCTCGCCTTGTGCAGCAAAAGGTGCGCCGATGGAAATAGTTAGTTTTATCGGTAATGTAATAGGTGCGATTAAGGTAACCGTAGTAGGAAATAAATCATCGGTTATGCCCGATCAAGTTTATAGGTTTATTCAAACTTTATTTAAATAATTAAGAATTTAAAGCTTAATAAATTTTATCATGAGTGAAATTGTCTCTAATTATATAGATGATTTGCATAGGATTTTTAATCAGACCAAAGTAACCGATATTGACGGGAAAGAATTGAATTTATCCGACGCTTTGATAAAATCCGCTGAAATGGTAATGAAAGCAAACTCGCTTGGGAATAAAATGATATTTATTGGCAATGGCGGATCGGCAGCTGTGTCAAGCCATAAAGCGCTTGATTACTGGTTTACAGGAAAAATAAGGGGTATTTCTTTTTCTGATCACGTAAATTTAACTTGCGTTACTAATGATTTTGGATACCAAAATGTTTTCGTTAAACAGATTGAGATGTTCGCCGATAAAGGCGATATTTTATTTGCGATCTCCAGTTCCGGTAATTCAGAAAATATTATTTTAGCCGTTGAAGCAGCGCGTCGGCGTGGCTGTCTGGTTTTTACTTTTTCCGGTTTTAAAGAAATAAATCGCTTGCGTAATTTGGGCGATCTTAATTTTTATACTCCAGTCCAACATTTTAATAAAGTAGAGTCGCTTCATCTTTTGCTTTGCGATTGCATTTTAGAAATTATCGTAGAACATAGAAATAATTTTTTGATTAATAATGAGCATAATAAAGAAAATAAAATTAATCATTATATGGATAAGGAACCCTCAAAAAATTTAAGCTTGAATAGTTATTTTTTAAATAATAATCAACCGCAATCAGCGAAGAATATTTTAGTGGCTCTAGACAGAGACGGCACGATTATTTATGACGATGATGGTTATTTTGGCAAGGAAGATAACTGGAGAAATAAGATAAAATTTTATAATGGCGTTGTTGAAGCGATCACGATTTTAAACAGTTTCGCCAATGTTATCGTGAACACCAATCAAATTGGCGTTGCCCGCGGCTTTTATGGGCCAGAAAGAGTGAAAGAAATTAATCATACCCTTAATGTTATTTTAAAAAATCAGGGGGCGATGGTAGACGGTTGGTATTTTTCTCCTTATGTTGAAAAAAGTTGGGCTGAAAAAAATGGCTTGGATTTAAATAGCTCCTGGGTTTTAGAGAGTTTTCCAGAAACCAGAAAGCCACAGATTGGTATGTTGAAATTAGCCGCCATTGATTCTAAAAAAGACCTTTTCTCTTATAAAAAAATTTTTGCCATAGGTGATTCAATCGATGATTTAAAAATGGCTTTAAATGCCGGCGGGATCGGTATTTTTTTTAAAAACGGGAAGAACAATCACTTACTGGATCAAATAAAACCCCTAGAGCTGTCTAATCCGGGGAGAATTTTTTACGTAGACAATTTAGTATCTGCGGCTGAAATAATAAAAAGTTTAAGTATTTAAAAATATGGAGGACAAATATGCTATTGATTATCATAAAATCATATTTCATCCCGAAAGATTGGCAGCTTGGTTAAAAATTCGAGATAATTGGGAAAGAGCTAAGAGAATATATCCTATTTATGTTGAAATTTCGACTTCCGGACTTTGCAACCACCGTTGCAAATTTTGTGCTGTGGATTATTTAAGAAACAAGAGTCAATTTGCGAGTTTCTATAATTTAAAAAAAGCAATCAGAGATATGGCTCGGGGTGGCGTAAAAAGCATTCAATTTGGCGGCGAAGGAGAACCGTTGCTTCATCCTAAAATAAAAGAAATAGTTAAATATACCAAATCTTTAGGAATTGATATTTCTTTTACTACTAACGGAACTTTTTTAAAAGAAAGCCTATTAAAAGATATTTTACCTTTATTGACTTGGGTAAAAGTAAGTATTGATGCCGGTAAACCGGAAACTCACATGAGAATTCACAGACCGAAAATCCAGGATTTTAATATTATCATAAATAATCTTAAAAAAGCGGTTGGAATTAAAAAGAAACAAAAATCCAAATGTACTTTGGGCGGTCAGATGCTTCTATTGCCCGACAATTATAGGGAAGCCGTAATTTTGGCTAAAAAACTGAAAGAAATCGGTTTGGATTACTTGATTATAAAACCCTATTCTCAGCATAAAAAAAGCATTACCAGGGAATATGAAAATATTTCTTATAAAAAGTATTTTTATTTAAAAGATGAATTAAAAAAATTAAACAGTGATAAATTTGAAGTAATCTTCAGAGAAAAAACAATGAAAAAATTGGAGGAAGGTCGAGGTTATAAAGTTTGTCATGCCGTTCCTTTTTTTTGGGCCTATGTTATGGCTAGCGGCGATGTTTACAGTTGTAGCAGTTTTTTAGGAGATGGCGAGTTTAGGTTGGGTAATTATAATAAAAAATCATTTAAAGAAATTTGGGAGAGCGAGAAGAGAAGAAAACACTGGAAATTTATTCGGAATAAACTTGATATTAGTCAATGCAGAGAAAATTGCCGAATGGATGAAGTCAATCGATACCTGGAAAGACTGAATAGTCCACCGGAACATGTAAATTTCATTTAAATATCCAATTGATAAAGAAAAAGAAATATTTTTAAGAAAAAAAGCTAATTATATTGGGGATGAAATTTTGAGAGTTGCTATTCCTAATGGCGCTCATATTATGCGAATTAACACATGCCCATATACCCTAATAAAAATTTAAAGAAAAAAATACAAAAAATATTGCTTGTAAATCCTCCCGGAAAAATTACAGTTACCAAGGAAGGATCAAGAGAAAGAAAGTTGGCAGTGCCTCCTCTTGGATTAGCCTATTTAGCAGCAGGACTTCTGAAGCATGGATTTGAGGTAGAGATTTTGGATATTTTAATTGAAGGTTTTTACAACGAAAGCGTTGTAGAAGATGCAATAATTTATGGATTGAATGATAAAGAAATAAAAGAAAGAATATTAGAAAGTAATCCAGACCTTATTGGCGTCAGTTGTATTATTTCGAATCGCAGTAAAGAAGTAGTTAATGTTTGTAAGCTTGCGAAAGAAATAATTCCTGATGTGCATGTGTTAATAGGCGGGCAGCACCCTTCAGGAATGCCTGAAATGATTTTAGACAAGAACGTTGATTTTATCCTTAGAGGCGAAAGCGATAATTCGTTGATTGATTTGATAAAAAGAATCAACGGAAACAAAGACCTAATAAGCGTGGCTGGTATAGTTTTAAAGGATAAAGAAGAAATATATATTAATAAAATACAGGATTATCCGGATGTCAAAACACTTCCTTATCCTGCCTGGGATATTTTCAAATTAGAAAAATATTGGAATGCCGGTGTCTGCGATTATGAGATAAACCCAGAAGAACAGAAAAGATTTTTGATAATGATGACTTCAAGAGGTTGTCCTCACCATTGTTATTTTTGCACTTCTGAGCTGATGGGAGGAAGAAGATATAGGCAAAGAGATTCAGACGATGTTATAAAAGAAATAAAATTATACAAAGAAAAGTATAATATCGAAAAAATTCATTTTTGGGATGATAATTTCTTTGTTAATAAGGACAGAGCCAAAACACTTCTAAAATTTTTAATAGAGAACTTTAAAGACATAGAGTTTGAAATACCGAGCGGTTCAGAAGTAAATGCCATTGATGGTGAAATGATAGACTTAATGGCCAAAGCAGGATTTAAAAAACTTTTTCTGGCAGTTGAAAGTCCAAACGAAACTATCCAAGAGAAGTTGATTGATAAAAGAGTGAAGCTTTATAGAGTTCCCGATGTAGTCAAAGATGCACAAAACAAAGGTTTGATAGTCGAAGGTTCTTTTATGGTTGGATTTCCCGGAGAAACTAAAGAGCAAATGGATAATACATTTGAGCTCGCAAAAAAAATGGGTTTTGATAGAATTTCAATATCTATTGTAAATCCTTTACCAGGCACCCCTCTTTACGGACAATGTAAAAAAGAAAATTTGCTATACCCCGACTATGATCCAAAAAATATTAGATGGTCTGCGGAAAATATTAAATTGAGCGTTCCAAGAGGATATCTTTCAAAAAGGCGGAGGGAAACTTGGGTGGAATATATGAAGAATAAGATTGACATCAATAAATATGAAAAAGAAAAAGTTAATTCATTAAACAAACAAAAGAAATAGAAAAAAAAACATTCTTAAGAAAAAAAGCGAATTATATCAGGGATGAGATTTTGAGGGTTGCCATTCCCAATGGCGCTGGTCATATTGCGCCTTCTTTATCATGCGTTGATATTCTTGTTGCCTTATATTATCAATGCCTTTCTTATAATCCCAAAAATACTCTTTGGGAAGAAAGAGACAGGTTAATTTTTTCCAAAGCGCATGGCGCTTATGCTCTTTATGCAATTTTGGTTGATTTGGGCATTATACCGAAAGAAGAATGGGATAATTTTTATATAGAAGGAAAGAGTAAATTATGCGGGTGCGCGGAAAGAAGATTAGAATACGGCCTTGAGTCGGGATGCGGTTCTTTAGGACATGGGTTGCCCCTTGCCGTAGGCATTGCTTTTGGTGCCCAGTTGCAAAAAAAGTCCTATTATACGTTTTGCATTGTCGGAGACGGAGAATTAGAAGAAGGAACAAACTGGGAGGCATTACAGTTCGGAGTCAAGCATGATGTAAAAAATCTTATCGTGATTATTGATAAAAACCGATTAGGGGCTATGGATTTTTTAACAAATATTATGGATAGAGATGAGGAAGATTTAGCCAAAAAGCTTTCGGGTTTTGGTTTATCTCCGGTTATCTGTCCCGGCCATGATGTTGTTAAATTGGCTGATTGCATTAAAACGGCTAAAGTTTCTTCGGGGGACGTACCTAGGGTAATTTTAGTAAAAACAATAAAGGGCTTCGGTTTGAAATGCATGGAAAATGTGCCGAAATTTCATTTTCGTATTCCCAATGAAGAAGATTTAAAAAAAGGTAAAACCTATGACTCAGAATTTTAATATGGACAATGATATTTTCAGAAAAGAAATTATTAACTATATTTTGCCGAATTTTCGTAAAGACCAAAGATATTATTTGTTGGTCGGTGACATGGGTTTTGGCGCTATCGATAAATTAAGAAATGAATTTCCCGGTCGCGTTATTAATTGTGGCATGATGGAACAGGGTATGGTCGGTATTGCAGCCGGTATGGCTATGAGCGGTTTAAAGCCCATTGTATATACAATAGTAAATTTTTTGGTTTTTAGGTCAATTGAACAGATTAGAAATGATATTGTTCTTCATGACCTTAACGTGAAATTTATCGGAACGGGGGCTAATGATTATTTTAAATTCCTTGGGAAATCACATTGTTGCGGTCAAGATGATATTGCTTTAATGAAATTTATTAATTTGAAAGTTTATGACCCTTATTCCGCCGAGGAATCCTTTCTTGAGTTAGTCCAGAAATGGATACTTGATGAAAAAGCGGCATATATAAGAGTTTAATTTTATTAATTTCGATTTTATAAAATATTATGACCATATCCGTTATCATTCCGGCTTATAATGAGGAAAAAAATATTGAATCGACCGTTGAGAACGTGATAAAAGCGATAAAAGGCAAGTTTACCGACTACGAAATATTAATATTTAATGACTGTAGCCAAGACAATACGGGCAATATCGTTGAAAAATTAGCGCGGTTGAATGGTCGAATTAAAGTTATTCATAACAAAAAAAATGAGGGGTTCGCTTATAATTATAAAAAAGGCGTAGAGCTGGCTAACAACGACTACATAGCCATTATTCCGGGGGACGACGAAATTTTACCGGAATCAATATCTGAAATATTCAGCTTGGTTGGCAAAGCGGAAATTATCATTCCTTATACAGTAAATTATCGGGTCAGGTCTTTGTCAAGAAGAGTAATTTCTTTTTCTTTTACTGCGGTAATGAATTTTTTGTTCGGATTAAAACTGAAATACTACAACGGGCCGGTAGTTCATAAAAGGGAAATTATTAAGTCCGTTTTAATAAAATCAAAAAGTTTTGCCTTTCAAGCAGAAATTCTTGTTAAATTAATTAAGAAAAACCGCAGTTTTATTGAAATGGGCATGTATATCAAAAATAGAAAATATGGTAAATCAAAAGCTTTACGTTTAACTAATATATTGGGGGTTTTCAAAACAATAATCATGCTGTTCGAAGAAATTTATTTATGGGAGGGATTTAGAATTTTTGAAAACAAGAAACGGTTCGTCCCTTTTACTGTTTTATTTTCTATAGTTATATTATTTGGGCTTTCAGTATTTTTTAATCCTTCTTTAAAATTTAGTGGGTGGATAGGGTATGTCGTAATCTCGCCGTTTTTAAAATTTTTTGAATTTTTGATTTCTTTTATTAATAAATAATCTAATGATAAAAAAAATAGAGGATTTGTTTTGTATTTCAATAATAATACCCTGTCGGAATGAAGAGAAATTTATTGGCAGATGCTTGGATTCCATAATTAACAATGACTATCCCAAAGATAAAATTGAAATTTTGGTTATAGATGGATCGTCTGAAGATGAAACAAAGAATATTATTTTGGATTATTCAAAAAAATATTCGTTTATTAAATTATTAGAAAATCCCAAAAAATTTACTCCTTTTGGATTGAACATGGGGATTAAAGCGGCAAAAGGGGAAATTATTTTGAGGGTTGATGCTCACGCTAGATACAGAAAAGACTATATTTCGAAGTGCGTAAAATATTTGAAAGAATACAATGCTGATAATGTCGGCGGAATAATAAACACTATTCCCGAGGACGATACCGTGGCCGCAAAGTCAATCGCCATTTCTTTGTCTTCTTTTTTCGGAGCGGGAGGTTCTTATTTCAGACTGGGATCAAAAAAGCCGAGAGAAGTAGATACGGTATTCGGAGGATGTTTTAAAAAAGAAATTTTCGATAAGATTGGGCTGTTCGACGAGAGATTAGTTAGAAGTCAGGACATTGAGTTTAATAGAAGGCTAAAGAAATATGGCGGGAAAATAATGCTGGTTCCTGAAATCATCGCCGATTATTATCCCCAGTCGATTCTTAAAAATTTTTTGAAGCATAATTTTAATGATGGAATTTGGACTACTTATCCTTTGAAATTCGGAATAAATATATTTTCTTTTAGGCATTTAATTCCCTTGGTTTTTATTTCCGGGCTGTTTTTTTTGCTGGTTCTTTCTTTATTTTCCAGGATATTTTTTTATATATTTTTGTTTTCTTTTTTATTTTATTTTTTTTCTATAATTTTATTTTCCTTAAAGTTCGTTAGAAAAGATATCAGGTTTTTGTTTTTTTTGCCGGCCGCCTTTTTTTGTCGCCACTTCGGCTACGGCGCAGGATCTATTTTGGGGTTATTAAAAATATTATAAGATAAAACGTATGGAATACAGAAAACAGAAAGAAATTGAACATTACGACGAAAAGGCGGAAGAGCTAATGAAAAAAGGTTATTTAGTCGGAACCGAAGGAGATTTCGAAGGGTTTAAACCCAATGATTTAAGCAGTTTTTCTTTTTGCTATAAATTATTGGAAGAAAATTGCAAAGGAAAAAAAGTTTTAGATTACGGTTGCGGAAATGGCGTCCATACAGTTTTTTTGGCGAGAACGGGAGCCGAAAAAGTTATTGCTATTGATTTATCTGAGAAATCCTTGAAAATTGCCAGAGAAAAGGCAAAAAGAGAGGGGATGGAAGGAAAAATTGAATTTTTGGCAATGGATTGCGAAAAATTGGAATTTGCGGGAAATAGTTTTGACGTTGTTTTTGACGGAGGAAGTTTTTCTTCTTTGGATATAGAAAAGGTTTATACTGAAATTGCCAGAGTCTTAAAGTCGGGCGGAATTTTGATCGGCATTGAAACATTCGGCCATAATCCCGTGGCCAACCTAAAAAGGAAGCTTAATAAGGCGACTGGTAAAAGAACGGAGTGGGCTGAGGGGCACATTTTTAACTTAAACAGTTTAAAACTTGCGAAAAAATATTTTGGAGAAATTAAGGCTTGGCATTTCCACATCGTTTCTTTTTTAGCCATTCCTTTTCTCGAGATTCCCGGTGGTAAAATAATTTTAAAAATTTTAGAAGTAATTGACAGGGCATTACTTTCGATTCCTTTTTTAAGAAAATACGGGTTCAAGGCGGTATTTATTATGAAAAAAACAATAAAATATGTTTAAAAGATTATTTGATATTATATTTTCCTTATTGGGATTAATTTTTGTCTCTCCGTTTATTTTAATTATTGCCATTTTGATAAAGAGAGAATCTCCTGGATCTGCTTTTTATCTCGGCCAAAGAATGGGAAAGGACGGAAAGATTTTTAAGATATTCAAGTTCCGTTCAATGGTAATGAATGCCGATAAAATTGGGGGACCTTCAACTTCGGCCGACGACGCAAGGCTTTTAAAAATCGGGAAATTTTTAAAAAGACATAATTTAGACGAATTGCCTCAATTGATAAATGTATTAAAGGGAGAAATGAGTTTTGTCGGTCCTAGGCCGGAAGTGCCTTCCGAAGTTTCTTTGTATGACGAAGAAACAAAAAAGATAATTTTGAGTGTAAAGCCGGGAATAACAGATTTGGCAACCCTAGAAAATGTTCACGAAGGAGAAATCTTAAGAGGGGCAAAAGATCCCCACGAGACTTACAGATTGTTTATTCAACCAAATAAATTAAAATTAGCGAAAGAATATATCCGAAGAAGAAATTTTTGGCTTGATATTAAAATAATACTTAAAACTTTAAAATCAGCCTTGTTTTAAGTCGGTTCATAGGTAAAAAAATATTCGGCTGTAATTTATTTCTTTTTGATTTTTTTTAAAAATTAATTTAAAATAGATAGATTTAAATACTTCTTGAATTTTTTTAAATTGGAAAAAATGGATTATAATCAAATTTCCAAAAATGTCCGTAGAAATATTTTAAAAATGTTTTTCGAGTCTCAGACCGCCCATCTCGGTTCCTGTCTTTCTGTTGTCGATATTTTATCTGTTCTTTATTTTAAAACGCTTTCTATAGACGTTAAAAAGCCTTTAGATGAAAATAGGGACAGGTTTATTTTAAGCAAGGGGCATGCGGTAGCCGCCCTTTACGCCGTTCTTAGCCAAAGAGGTTTTTTTCCGATAGAAATTTTAGATACTTACTGTAAAGACGGAAGTAAATTGCCCGGCCATTCCACCAAATATTCTGTTCCGGGTATAGAAGCATCAACCGGTTCTTTGGGTCACGGTCTTTCCATGGGAGCTGGGATAGCCATTGCTGCGAAAAAAGATTTGAGAAATTACAGGGTTTTTGTTTTAATGTCAGACGGCGAATGCGAAGAAGGTTCAGTTTGGGAGGCGGCGATGTTTGCAAGCCATCACAAATTAGATAATTTGATTGGAATTGTTGACTATAATAAACTTCAAGCCTTCGGCAGAACGAACGAAATAACGGCCCTGGAGCCGCTTCGAGACAAATGGCTGGCTTTTGGTTGGCAAGTAAAAGAAATAAATGGGCATAATTTTTCTGAGATTCAAAATGCTTTTTCTAAAATTCCGTTCGAAAAGAATAAGCCCAGTTTATTGATTGCCAACACCGTAAAAGGCAAAGGAATTTCTTTCATGGAAGATAAACTAGAATGGCATTATAAAAATTTAAACAAAGAAGATTACAAAAAAGCTTTAAAAGAATTAGATTAAAAATGAGAACAATATTTATTAAAACTTTAGTTGAATTGGCTGAAAAAGATAAAAACATTTATTTTCTAACGGGAGATCTGGGCTATTCTGTTTTAGAGGATTTTATAGAAAAATTTCCAGAACGCTTTATTAACTGCGGAGTGGCCGAGCAAAATATGATGGGCGTAGCTGCCGGACTGGCTCTTTCCGGAAAAAAACCGTATGTTTATTCAATAATACCTTTTGTAACAATGAGATGTTTTGAACAAGTCAGGAATGACGTTTGTTATCAAAAATTAGACGTAAAGATAGTGGGAATAGGGGGAGGAGTTACTTATGGAAATTTAGGGGTTACCCATTATGCCATTGAAGATTTAGCTATTTTAAGGGCATTACCGAATATGACCGTTCTTTGTCCCGCTGATCCCATAGAAACGAAAGAATTGGTTTTAAAATCTTATCAAACAAAAAATCCAACTTACATTAGATTAAATAAAAAAGGAGAAGAGACATTATATGATTTTAATCCCAATATTATCATAGGAAAGCCGTCAATTTTAAAAAATGGAAAAGATGGGGCCATAATTACTACCGGCGTTCTTTTGAAAGTTGGGAGAGACGTGGTTAATAAATTAGAAAAATTCGGTTACAATTTTAAATTAATAAGTATCCATACTCTTAAACCGATAGATAAAAAAATTTTATTGGAAGAAATAAAAGATAAAAAAATAATATTTACCCTGGAAGAACATAGTGTTGTGGGTGGTTTGGGGGCCGCAGTGGCTGAAATTTTAGCAGAATCTGATTATTTAGGTTTTTTCAAAATAATTGGAATACCCGACGAATATTCATTGGAAATAGGAGATACTAAATATCTTCATCAGAAATACGGTTTTGTTCCAGAAGAAATAGTGAACCAAATTTTAAAATATAAAGAAAAAATTAAAAAAATATGAATTATAAGGTTCCTTTTATAAATTATCCTCTTCAATATCAAAAAATAAAGAAAGAAATAGACGCGGTTTTTAAAAGAATAATGGAATCGGGTGATTTAATTTATCGTTCTGATTTAGTGAAGCTCGAAAAAGATATTGCTGATTATGTTGGTAAAAAATATGGTGTTGGAACAGATAGTTGTACGGGTGCTTTATTTTTATCTTTATATGCCAACAATATTGGGCCGGGAGACGAGGTAATTACAGTAGACCATACTTATATAGCTACGATAGATGTTATTGTTCATTGTGGCGCTAAGCCGGTTTTAATCGATATCAGAGATGATTTTAATATGAATCCCGAGTTAATAGAGTCGGCAATTACAGAAAATACCAAAGCCATAATTCCCGTTCATCTCAATGGCCGTTGTTGTGAGATGGACAAGATTATGGATATTGCTAAAAGACATAACCTTATTATAATTGAAGACGCTGCCCAGTCTTTGGGAGCCAGATATAAAAATCAACCAGTAGGCTCCTTCGGTAAAACCTCTTGCTTTAGTTTTTATCCGGCAAAAATTTTAGGTTCTTATGGAGAAGGAGGAATGCTGTGTGTTGACGACAGAGATTTAGCCGAAAAACTTTATCTTTTAAGAGATCATGGAGAAACTCCGTCTTATTTAAAGACCGATGAGCAGAAGAAAAGCAAAAACAGTATAATTTCTTTTTATGGCTTCAATACAATCTTAGACAACTTACAGGCGGCTTTTTTGAACGTAAAATTTAAATATTTTTCCGGCTGGATAAAAAGAAGAAGGGAAATTGCTAATTTTTATAACAAGCAATTATTCGGAGTGGGGGATTTAATTTTACCACCTCCTCCCACGGAAGAAGGTCCTTATTTTGATGTTTTTCAGAATTATGTTATTAGAACTAAAAAACGCGACTTATTAATTAAGCATCTGGAAGAAAATGGAGTAGAGATTCTTGTTAAGTGGGGTATTCCGAATTTTCGCCAAGAGTCATTGGCAAACTTACACTCTTTTAATCTTCAAAAAACAGACCAAATTTCGAAAGAAGTTATATCTTTGCCGATATATCCCGAGTTAACGAATGAACAAACAGAATACGTAATAACTTGTATTAAAAATTTTTTTAATAAAAATTAAAAATGAAGGAATTATTGAAAAAAATAAAAAGAACGCCAACCACTAGAAAGATTTTTTTTCTATTAAATGATTTATTCTTGATACCCTTGGCTGTTTATCTGTCATTTTTTTTAAGATTTGAAGCTGAAATACCTGGTCAATACTTTGGAGCTATCATAATAATGGCCGTTTTGGCTTTATTTTTCTTAATTCCGATTTTTAATTTTAATAAGCTTTATTCTTTTTCTTGGTCTTTTGTTAGCGCCGAAGAGCTTATATCTTTAGCTAAGTCTTCTATTGTAGGATTTTCTATTTTAGGCGCAATTTTTTTTATATTTAAAGATAAAGCTATTTTTTATGGTTTTCCCCGCTCTACTTTTGTTGTGAGCTTTTTTTTGATAATTTTATTTTGCGGAGGAATTCGTTTTGCAAAAAGAGTTTATTTGCAAATTTTTGAAAGAAAATTTTCTGAATTAAAAGAAAAAACTCTGATTGTTGGAGCCGGTGATGCGGGAGAACAAATTGCAAGAAGTATTTTAATTTTAAAATCCAGTTTTTTTTATCCGGTTGGTTTTATCGACGACAATGATATAAAACAAGGGGTTACCATCCACGGATTGAAAGTTTTAGGGAGAATCGATGATATCCCTAAGATAGTTAAAGAAAATCAAATAAAAAATATAATTATTGCTTTATCTTCTGTCGGATCAAGTGTTATTAAAAAAGCGGTAGAAAAAAGCAGAGAATCCGGTATTAAGAAAATTAAAATAATTCCTTCTGTTGCCGAAATCATCGACGGTCAAATTTCTTTAGCCGACTTAAAAGAATTGAAGGTTGAGTACTTGCTTCAAAGGGAGCCTGTTTTTTTAGACCTTTCTTTAATTGAAAATTTTATAAAAAATAAAAAAATTTTAATTACCGGAGCTGCCGGTTCCATTGGTTCTGAATTATCTAGGCAGATTGCAAAATTTAATCCCGCATTGATTATTTTGCTTGATCAGGACGAAACAGGTATTTTTAATATTTCAGAACAATTAAGAGGTAAGTTTCCTAGCCTTAATTTTTCAGCTGAAATTGCCGATATTCAAGATAATGATAAAATTGATTATCTTTTCAAAAAATTTCAACCTCAGGTTTTATTTCACGCTGCTGCTTACAAGCACGTTCATTTGATGGAGGAACATCCGGACGAAGCAGTTAAAAATAATATTTTTGGAACAAAGACAGTTGCAGAGGCGGCAATGAAGTATGGATTGGAAAAATTTATTTTTATATCCAGCGATAAGGCCGTAAAACCTTCTTCTGTGATGGGCGCCACCAAAAGAATAGGGGAAATGGTTTGCCAATTTTTAAACAAAAAAGGCGTTACTAAATTTATATCAGTAAGATTTGGCAACGTTTTAGATAGCAGGGGAAGCGTTATTCCTATTTTTAAAGAACAGATTAAAAAGGGAGGGCCAATTGAAGTTACCCATCCGGAAATGAAGAGGTATTTCATGCTGATTTCAGAGGCTTGTCTTTTGGTAATGCAGGCGGCGGAAATGGGTCAAGGAGGAGAAGTATTTGTTTTAGACATGGGAAAACCGATTAAAATTTTAAACTTAGCCAAAGATTTAATTCGTTTGTCCGGCCTAGAACCCGACAAAGATATTCACATTGTTTTTACAAAACCTCGGCCTGGAGAAAAACTTTTTGAAGAAATTTTAACCGCCGAAGAAGGTGTTTTGGTAACTAAAAATCAGAATATTTTTAGCGCTAAACTTTCTGAAGTTAACGAAGAAAAATTAGAAAACAGCCTAAAGGAGCTGGAGGTTGCCGCAAAAGAAAGAAAAAAAGAAGCAGTCCTGGCAGTTTTTAAAAAATTGATTCCTTATTTCGAAAACCTTTAAATCTTGATTTTTGTATTATTTTTGTATAATATTAAGTATCATTTAAATTTCATTTATGAATAAATTTAATAATATAAAAGAATTAAAAATTGATTCTTATTCTGTTTTTTTAGGAAAATTACTAGAAAGAATGTGCTTATTTATCATAAAAATAGGCACATATTTGATATTATTTACCCCCATCATTTTATCGGGCAAATTCTTTTTTCCTTTTGTAGGGCCTAAAAGTCTTTATTTTTTTGGTTTAAGCGAAATAATTTTTCTTTTTTATGTAATTTTAGCGATTTTCTATCCTAAATATAGGCCGAAATTAAATATTTTATTAATAGCTATAATTGTATTTATAATTGCCTCTATTGTTTCCTCTGTTTTCGGAGCGGATTTTTCTCAGAGTTTTTGGTCAAAATACGAAAGAATGACGGGTCTTTTAATGTGGTTTCATCTTTTTACTTTTTTCATAGTTGTTTCTTCTGTTTTTAAAAGAAAGGACTGGTTTAGAATTTTTGAATTTTCGATAATGGTTTCTATCTTAATAGGTTTTTTAATGCTTTTAGGCCAAACCAAGATTAATCCTCTTGAAAAAATGGGTTTGGGCACTCGAGGAGGGGCTACTCTGGGAAACAGTTCTTTTCTGGCTACTTATTTAATGTTTAACGCTTTTTTTGCCCTATATCTTTTTGTTATTAATATAGGAAAAAAAAATCATAACTTTCAAAATGAATCTTTTTTTTCTTTTATTAAAATAAAAGAATTTGATATTTTTTATCCGGCAAGCTTTATTTTTCTTGTTTTGTGCTTACTTTTAAGTACCGGTCGAGCGGCAGCTATTGCTTTTTTTTGCGGAATGATTCTTATCTTTTTATTAAAAATTATTTTTTATGAAAAAGGAATTTTAAAAATAGCTGCGATTATTATTTTGACGGTCACTTCTTTAAGTTTTGCTGTGGTTTTATTTTTTTCAATCCAATTGCAAGATAATTTTGTTCAAAAGTTTTTACTTGAAAAAGTCGGTCTTTCCGCTAAGGCAAGATTATATGTTTGGGAAACAGGCTGGAACGCTTGGCTAGAGAAACCATTGTTAGGCTGGGGTCCGGAGAATTTTCATTATGCTTATTTTAAAAATTTTAATCCTAAAATGTTATTACCGGAAGCCGGAGCTGATTTGTGGTATGACCGAGCCCATAATATTGTGGTTGATTTATTGGTTTCTAACGGTATTATCGGATTTTTTAGCTATCTTGGAATCTTAGGCGCAGTTTTTTATGTATCTTGGAAAAAATATTTTACCGAAAGAGTTGATTTTTCAATTGCAGTAATATTTTCTGCGGCTTTAATTGCTTATTTTATTCAAAATCTTACTGTTTTTGATATGGTGAACAGTCTGGTAATGTTTTTTTTAATTTTAGGTTTTATAGGAAGTGTTGCCTCTGAAAGAAAAAAAGATTTTGAAAAAAAATTAATCCCTCCTAATCCTCTTATTATATTAATTATTTTTGTTGTTTTTTGTTTTTCTTTTTTTAATTTTGTTATTCAACCTTTAAGGGCCGATAATTATACGGTAGTGGCTCTTAAATCTTCAAATATTGACGAAAGAGTATCTCTTTATAAAAAAACATTAGCTATTTCTTCCTTGGGTAGAAAAGAAATAAGAGAAACCTTTACCCAATATGCATCAATGCTTTCCCAGCAAGAATTATCCCAACAGGTTCCGGAAGATTATCAAAAAAAGGAGCTTGATTTTGCAATTGACGCAATGAAAGAAAATATTAAAGAACAACCCCTACTCTATACTTCTTATTTATCTCTCGGCAGGCTTTATAATATTTACGGACGTTTCGATTCCTCCAAGTTTGACTTGTCAGAAGAGGTTTTAAAAAAAGCAATAGAAATAGGGCCTGGTAATCAACAGGGTTACTGGGCTTTAGCTCAAACAGAGCTTTTTAAAAATAAACCCGAAGAAGCTATGTCTTTAGCTAAAAAAGCCATAGACTTAGAGCCTAGAGCCGAAAGATCTCACTTAGTAGCAATTCAAATCGCTCAAATAATAGCAAGGGTAACCGGCAATACGAGTTTTGTTCAAGAAAGAGTTGATGAGGCCCTTAAAATTAATCCTGATTGGCGGACAGATATTGAGCCTATTTTAAAATCAATATAAAGATCAAGGTTGCCCTTGTAAAGATCAAGGTTGCCCTTGACAATTTTTTTAAATTTGCTAATATTTAAACAGTGAGTGTAATCTGATTTATCGGATTACAATTCTAAAGTTGGCAAAAGACCTCCCTCGAGCGAGGCCTTTTGCTTTTTAAAAGAAATTTTTATATAATTTAAATTGGGCCGGAAGGTACGCACTCACTAAAAAACTTAGAATTGGAGTCAACTCTTCCGGCCCTTTTGTTTTTTTTCTAAAACTGTTATAAATAAAAAAATGGTTCCTAAATTTAAAAAAAATATTAAATTAGCTCCCTATACAACCTTTAAAATTGGAGGCGCTGCGAAATATTTTTTTACAGCTAGAACGAAAAAAGAATTAATCAGAGCGATAGGAGAATCAAAGAAAATGAAAATCCCAGTTTTTGTTTTAGGACAAGGAAGCAATCTTTTGGTTGCAGACAACGGATTTGACGGATTAGTTATAAAAATCCAAAATTCTAACTTTAAGACCAAAGGACTTGAAGTCTTTGCAGAAGCGGGTGTTTCTTTATCGAAAGTGGTCAATGAATCGGCGGAAAAAGGGCTTTCAGGATTAGGGTGGGCGAGAGGAATTTATGGAACCGTTGGCGGAGCAATAAGAGGCAATGCCGGAGCTTTTGGCGGGGAAATTAAAGATGTTATAGGAGAAGTAGAGGCTTATGACGCTAAAACCGAGAAAATCAGAGCTTTTAAAGTAAATGAATGTTGTTTTAAATATCGAGAGAGTATTTTTAAAAAAAGAGAAAATTTAATTATTCTTTCGGCCGTCTTTAAATTAAAAAAAGGTGAAAAAAACAAAATTAAAAAAGATATAAAAGGTTATTTAGATTATCGAATCAAAAATCACCCTTTAGATTTTCCATCGGCCGGGTCTGTTTTTAAAAATCCTCCTCAAAAATCAGCCGGTGAGCTGATTGAGAAATGCGGACTGAAAGGAAAAATCATTGGTAAAGCTCAAATTTCTTCAAAACACGCTAATTTTATAATCAATTTAGGCGGAGCTAAAGCCGATGATGTTTTAAATTTAATTAATTTGGCAAAGAGAAAAGTAAAAGAAAAATTTAAAATTGAACTAAGAGAAGAAATCAAATATTTAGGATTTTAATTTTTAAATTAAATAATCAAACAAAAAAACAATATGAAAATTATTATTAAAACAACCAATATTGACTTGACCCCCTCACTGAAAGATTATGCTGAAAAAAAAATAGGGGAGCTGGAAAAGTTTCTTCAGCGAATTGGGGAAAAAGGTCAAGATTTTGAAAAAGGGAAACCTTCTTACGAGGCTTGGGTAGAGCTGGAAAGGACCACTCATCATCACCATAAAGGAAAAGTTTTTCGAGCCGAATGCCAAATAAGGTTGCCCGGCAGAAGTTTGAGAGCTGAATCAATTAAAGAAGACATGTATTTGGCAATTGATGAGGTCAAGGACGAATTACAGGGAGAAATTGACCGATATAAACAAAAACAGGTTTCAAGATATAAAAGAATGGCCCGAAGAATTAAAAATTTTCTTTTGTTCCGATAAATCGGGACAAAAGAATTTGCTCTAAAGGGGATACTCCGCCCCTAATGAATGGAGTAGTTTATAATATTTTTTACTTCAAGAGGTTAGGTTGGCTTCGATATTCGAAAAAAATCGCCAATTAGGCGATTTTTTGTTTGATATTTTTAAAATATTTTTTTATTTTTTAACTATATTTTCTTCTCTTAATTTTTTAAAAAGGTCGACTGATAAAAACACTAAGATAAAGAAAAGAGCAAACCTGATCGCTTCCTCAAATTCAATATTAAAAATAATTAAAAAAGTAACTAATATAATGGCTAAAAAGAGAATAACGTATATAATGTTTTTTATAATTGATAACGGATTTTTCCTTTGGTTTGCCATAAATTTTTTATTTATTTCTTTATTTAATAATAGTACTTTTAATAGTATTGTTCAAATTATCTGTGGATAAGATTATTTATTTTTACATTATTTATTCCTTGAATATTTGAAAAAAATGTTGTAAAATAAAAAACAATTTTAAACAATCAATTTTATGATTTTTGATAAGATTTTTGCGAACTCTAATGAAAGATATATAAAAAGCATAAAACCCTTGATAGAAAAAATTAACGGTTTTGAAAAAGAAACCGAAAAATTTTCTTTAGATGAAATTAGAGTAAAAACAAAAGATTTTAAAGAAAGAATTGGAAAGGGAGAAAATTTGGATGATTTATTGCCCGAAGCTTTTGCTTTGGCCAGGGAAGCATCCAAAAGAACCCTAAAACAGCGACATTTTGATTGCCAGTTAATGGGCGGAATCGCCCTGCATCAGGGAAAAATCGTTGAGATGAAAACCGGAGAAGGGAAAACCTTAGTAGCTACTTTGGCCGTTTATCTCAATGCTTTGACTGAAAAGGGCGTCCACGTGGTAACGGTCAACGACTATTTATCTCGGAGAGACGCGGTTTGGATGGGTCAAATTTACGATTCTTTGGGTTTGTCGACTTCTTGCTTGAATCATGAGCAGTCGTTTTTATATGACCCAAGTTATAAAAAACCGGACGAAGAGCAAGATAAGGCCAGAGACGAACTCGGCTCCTTTAAAATAGTTCAAAATTTTTTGAGGCCGATTTCTCGGAGAGAAGCTTATCTTGCAGACATTACTTATGGTACTAATAATGAATTCGGCTTCGATTATTTAAGAGATAACTTGGTTTATGATTTAAAAGATCAATCTCAGCGAGGATATAATTTTGCCATTGTTGACGAGGTTGACTCCATTTTAATCGATGAAGCCCGTACTCCTTTAATAATATCTATGCCCGAAACGGCTTTAATGTCGGAAAAAGAATGGAAAGAAGAACAGCAAAGATATTATCAGATTGCTAGAATTGCTGAACAGTTAAAAAAAGAAGTAGATTATTCAATCGATGAAAAACAAAAAACATTTGAATGGACAAAAGAAGGCCAAGAAAATTTTATTAAAATTTTAGGAAAAGACCCTTGGTCAGAAAATGGTCCTTGGTCAGAAAAAGATTTTTTAGATTCACAAAATTTATTAAAAAAAATAGATAATGCCATAAGAAAAAAAGAATTTTTTATTTTAGACAGGGAATATGTGGTAAAAAATGGAGAAATAATTATCGTTGATGAATTTACTGGCAGGTTAATGCCAGGGAGAAGATGGTCTCATGGGTTGCATCAAGCAGCTGAAGCTAAAGAATATATTCAGGGTAAAGGAAATGAAGTACAGCCCGTATCAAAAACTTTAGCTTCTGTTACTTTTCAAAACTATTTTCGAATGTATAAAAAATTAGCTGGAATGACTGGTACCGCCTTAACTTCGGCTGAAGAATTTGACAAGGTTTATCATCTGGAGGCTGAGAATATTCCCACTAATTTACCCCTTGCCAGAAAAAATTTGCCTGACAGGATTTATCGAACCGAAAAAGGAAAATTCAAAGCCGTGGTGGAAGAAATTAAAAAAAGACATTCAATTGGGCAGCCGATTTTGATCGGGACAAGGTCGGTTGAAAAAAACGAATATTTGGGACAGATTTTGGAAAGAGAAGGAATTCCCCATCAAATTTTAAACGCTAAGCACCACGAAAAAGAAGGTGAAATTATTGCTCAGGCCGGAAGATTAGGGGCTGTAACCGTAGCCACAAACATGGCCGGCAGAGGAGTGGATATTATTTTAGGTGGTAATCCGCCAAATCTGGATGAAGCCAAGAAAACAAAAGAAGCAGGAGGGTTGCATATAATAGGAACCGAAAGGCATGAAGCTCGGAGAATTGACAATCAATTGAGAGGAAGAGCCGGCCGGCAGGGAGATCCGGGTTCTTCCCAATTTTTTGTTTCTTTGGATGACGACTTAATGAGAATTTTCGGCGGAGACCGGTTAAAATCTTTAATGGAAAGGTTAAACATTCCCGAAGACCAGCCCATAGAAGCCAAGTTAATTTCCAACGCCATTGAGTCTGCCCAATCAAAAATTGAAGGCATGAATTTTGACATTCGAAAGCACGTTTTGGAATATGATGACGTAATGAACAAACACCGGGAAACGATTTACAGGAAAAGAAAAGAATTTTTAACGGCTTCGCCCCAAGAACTGAAAGAAAAAATTTTAAAAATAGTGCGAGACCAGGGTTTTTCAGAAAAAGATTACGAGGTTAAAGAAAAGGAAATAGGGGAAGAGAATATGAGAAAAATTGAAAAAATAGCCTCTTTGAGAACTTTGGACTCTTTTTGGATGGACCATATAGATTCCATGGAGGACCTAAAGGATGCCGTAGGATTAAGAGCTTACGGCCAGCAGGACCCTTTAGTTGAATATAAAACCGAAGGCCATCAGCGTTTTAAAAATCTTTTAAAAATTATTGAATCAGCAATTATTCAATCTATTTTAAAAGCCGAGATAAGGAAAGAACCAAATCAAAATACCTTAAGGGATAACGCTTCTTCAGCTGCTTATTTTCCCAAAACTAAAGAAACTCCCGGCCGAAACGATCCTTGTCCGTGTGGAAGTGGGAAAAAATATAAGCGTTGTCATGGCGTATGACAACGCGTAATCCCGTAGCGAAGCGAAGCTTCTGCTACTGAGATAAGAAATGTCACGGTATATAAAAAGGTATGAGAGCTTACATTACATCGTCATTTGGAGATAGTAGAGAAACGATAGAACAATTATGTTCCATTGTTAAATCCGCTGGGTTCGAAGACTTTAGTTTTATTCGAGACGTAGAAAATTATCAAAAAGTTTTTGATAATCCCAAGGATCTCATGCAAAGATCAAAAGAGGAAATTCAAAAATCGGATGCCTTGCTAATTGATATGACCGATAAGCCAACAGGACGGGCAATTGAGGCAGGAATAGCATATGCTCTTGGTAAGAAAATTATAGTAATTATGAAACGAGGAACGCGAATTAAGGACACAACTAAGGGAATCGCTGATAAGATAATTGAATATGACAGAATAAAAGATATTATAACAGAACTTAAAGCGTTTTTTATCAAAGGAAAAAAATAAAAACATGTATTTAATTCCCTTCGGTTGTTTAATCATTATTTTGTTAGCTTTATCGCTGCCCCTCTTGTTTATTTTAGTTTTTTTTCGTATTATTAGTTTTGGATTTGGGAATTTAGGTTTTGCAGAGGAAGCCACTTTTTTAATGTTATTGTTGATTTTTGCAGGATCTTTGGTTAATATTCCTTTAACCAGACCAAAGAGAGTTTATATAGAAAAACCTTATTTTTTCAATCTTTTTAAAAAACAAGAAATCGTTTCTCAGGGAATAGCAATAAATTTGGGAGGAGCAATCATTCCCATTTTAATTTCAATCTTCTTTTTAACTAAAGTTCCCTTAAAACCGACCTTACTCGCTACGGCCCTGATGGTTGTTGTTGCTTATTCATTGTCAAAGATAATTCCCGGGCAAGGAATAGCCCTGCCGGCCTTTGTCCCTCCTATTTTTTCCGCTATTATTTCTTTGATTTTAGTACCCGGTTTTTCAGCTCCCGTAGCTTTTATTTCCGGAGTAATAGGCGTTTTAGTAGGGGCTGATATTCTTAAAATCAGAAAAATAAGAAAATTTTATTCCGGAACTTTATCAATAGGGGGAGCGGGCGTTTTTGACGGAATATTTTTAGTGGGGATTGCTTCAGCTTTTTTAACCGGTTTTTAACATGAAAAGAAAAACTAACTTAATTTTAATTTTGATTTTAGCCGGGGCCTTGCTGGCCGGAATTTTTGATTATCCGAAATATTTTAATCAGGGCGTAGATTTTTTTAATCATAAATTTTCTTTTAGCTTTCCTCATTTTCCCGACAAACCCTTCAAGCTCGGATTGGACCTTCAAGGGGGAATCCACTTGGTTTACGAAGCGGACCTGTCCGGCATTGAGCAAAGGGATTTTGACTCGGTAATGGAAGGACTGAGAGATGTTATTGAAAGAAGAGTGAATTTGTTTGGCGTGGTTGAGCCCTTGGTTCAGACGGAAAAAGCCGGAAATTATTATCGCTTAATCATAGAGCTGGCCGGAATAAAAGACGTGAACGAAGCCATTAAAATGGTTGGAGAAACTCCGTTTCTGGAGTTTAAAGAGGTGAAGTCAGATTATGAAAAAATTGTAGAAAATAATCAGAAAATCCAAGGAGGTACGGCAACCGGGACAATGGAAGATCCTTTTCAATCAACTCTTTTAACTGGTAAATATTTGAAAGGAGCAAGGGTTGAATTCAGCCAGGTAACGGGCGAGGCTGGCGTTGCTTTACAATTTGATGAAGAAGGAGCAAAGGTTTTTACTGATCTTACCGAAAAAAATGTTGGCAAGCCCTTGGCTATTTTTATTGACGGCATTTTGTTATCGGCCCCTAAGGTAAATGAAAAAATTTCGGGCGGCCGAGCCCAAATCACGGGAAAGTTTACGGTTCAGGAAGCAAAAGATTTGGCCCAGAATTTGAGCGCCGGCGCTTTACCTGTGCATATAAAACTTATTTCCCAGCAAGTAGTGGGCCCCACCTTGGGAAGCGTTTCTTTAGAAAAAAGTTTGAAAGCCGGAATTCTTTCCTTTTTAATAATTATTGCGTTCATGATTTTGATTTATCGATTGCCGGGTTTTTTATCTTCAATCTCATTATTAATTTATGTAATTTTAGTTTTAGCCGTTTTTAAAGCGGTACCCATAACCCTTACCTTGGCCGGAATAGCCGGTTTTATTTTATCAATCGGCATGGCGATTGACGCTAATATTTTGATTTTTGCCCGGATGAGAGAAGAAAGAAAAGAGCAAAAAAGCTTTGAAACCGTGGTTGAAAACGGATTTAACAGGGCTTTTTCTTCGATCAGGGACAGTAACCTGACCACGATAGTAGTCGCCTTAATTCTTTTTGGGTTAGGAACAGGCTTTGTAAAGGGTTACGCGTTCGCTTTGTTTATCGGTGTTTCCATCAGTTTTTTTACGGCAATTGTTATTACTAAAAATTTAATAAAGGTTTTTGTCGGCACTAAATTTGAAAAATGGGAAAAACTATGGCGATAAATTTTGTTAAACACAATAAACTTTACCTTATTTTCTCCGGAATTTTTGTTTTGCTGGCAGCTTTTTCTCTGTTGATTTTTGGCTTGAAATTCAGCATTGATTTTACAGGCGGCAGTATTTTGGAAATTGAATACCAAAACCAAAGACCTTCCAATCAAGAAATCCAAAATAAATTATCCGATTTAAATTTAGGCGAGATAACCGTTCAGCCGACCGAAGAAAAAGGCGTTATTTTAAGAATGAAAGAATTGTCGCCGGAGGTTCATGCGCAAATATTACAAAGATTGGGAGAAAAACAGGAATTAAAAGAAATCAGGTTTGAGGCCATAGGACCGGTAGTTGGCAATGAAGTTAAAGAAAAAACCAAAAAAGCGACCATTTTTTCTATAATTGCGATACTTTTTTATATCACCGTTGCTTTCAGAAAGGTCTCGGCCGGTCCCGTTAAATCTTGGCAATATGCAATCGCCGCTACCATTGCTCTTTGTCACGATGTTTTCATTGTTATAGGCCTTTTTGCTCTTTTTGGAAGATTTTATCTCATTGAAATTTCCTTGCCCATTATTGTCGCCCTGATTACTGTTTTCGGTTATTCAATTAACGATACGGTGGTTATTTTTGACCGAATCAGGGAAAACGTTTTTAAAAAGAACTTTTCTTTTGAACAAGCGGTTAACGAAAGCTTAAATCAAACTCTTTTTCGTTCAATTAACACCTCTTTAACTGTAGAATTTTGCTTATTGATGATTTTCTTTTTTGGAGGGGAAACTTTAAAATATTTCAGCTTAGCTTTGATTTTAGGAGTGGCTTTCGGAACCTATTCCTCTATTTTTATCGCTCCGCCTATTCTAGTATGGTGGAATAAGAGGAAAAGGTCTTGACATTATTTTTGAAATGTGATTATATAAAGGAATATTTAATATTAAAAATTTAAAAACATGACTGATATTTCTTTTTATTCCCAAAAAATTTATCAAAACTTATTAAATGAATTGCCGGAAAGAACCCGAAATGTGATCGGGCGCAGATTTGGTTTGGGCGGAGAAGAAAGAGAGACCTTGGATTCTATCGGCAAAAGCTACGGTGTTTGTCGGGAGAGAGTAAGGCAGATTGAAGATTCGGGAATTAATTTAGTAAAAAAAGAATTAAAAAAGCCTCTTTATCGGGAAGTTTTTCAATATTTTATCAGCAATCTTAAAAGGACCGGTAATCTAAAAAGAGAAGATTTGTTGCTTTCTAAAATGACTCCCGCCGAATTTCAAAACCAAACTTTGTTTTGGCTGACCTTGGGAGATCCTTTTTTTAGGTTCTCTGAAAACAACGATTTTCATTCTTTGTGGACGATCAATTTGGATTCTTTTGATTTTGCCCAAAAAGTGACTCATAATTTTATTGAACGATTCAATAAAGAAGAAAGATTGATTGCCCAGGATGAAATTTTTAATATTTTTAAAAAAGATTTCGGTCCTAAAGTAAAGTTAACTTCGGAGGCGGTATTATCTTATTTAGAAATTTCCAAAAAAATAGACCAGGACTCTGAAGGTCTTTTTGGCTTGAAAGAATGGCCGGAAGTAAGCCCGAGAGGAGTGAAAGACAAGGCTTTTTTAGCCTTAAAGAAAGCCAATCGTCCCTTGCATTTCAATGAAGTAACCAATTCTATAAATCAATTGGATTTGGTTTCGAAAAACAAAGCCCTTCCTCAAACCGTTCACAACGAGTTAATTAGAGACCAAAGATTCGTTTTAGTGGGCAGGGGAATATACGCCTTAAAGGAATGGGGTTATTTGCCCGGTCAAGTAAAAGATATAATTCAGGGGGTTTTAAAGGAAAATAAAGATCCTTTATCTAAACAAGAAATTATAAAAAAAGTTCTTAACCAAAGATTGGTTAAGGAAAATACTATTTTATTAAATTTACAAAATAAAAAATATTTTTCTAGAAACGATCAGGGAAAATATACTTTAAAAGTTTAAACTAAAATGGATCTTAGCCTTAGTATTTTAACTGCGGGTAATGCCATTTGGTTAATTTTAAAAAATTGGTGGTGGTTGATATTACCGTTTCTTTTATATCGTCACTTTGTTTTTTATTGGCATTGGTATAAAGCTGAAAAATGGGATGCTACGGTTAAAAAAACTATTTTGGAGATAAAAATTCCCAAAGAAATAATAAAGCCGATAAAGGCAATGGAGCAAGTTTTTTCCGGTTTTCACGGTCTTCATGATGTTTTTGACTGGAGAGAAAAATGGTGGAACGGAGAGTTTATGCATTCCATTTCTTTTGAAATAGCCAGCCTTGAAGGAAAAACTCATTTTTTCATAAGAGCTCCGGAAAAATTCAGAACAGTAATAGAGTCCAACATCTACGCTCAATATCCGGAAGCTGAAATTTCAGCAGTAGATGATTACACAAAATCAATTCCTCAAAATATTCCCAATAAAGATTGGGATCTTTTTGGTTTTGATATGGAGTTTACGAAAAAATCTTGCTATCCCTTAATAACCTATAGGTATTTTGAAGAGTCCAAGGAGCTCGTTGAAGAGAAGAGATTGGACCCTTTGGCCGGACTTTTAGATGGCATGTCAACGCTGGGACCTGGAGAACAAATGTGGCTTCAAATTGTTGCCAAACCCGTTCTTAATAAAGAAGAGCCCTGGCAAACAGAAGGCAAGGCGATAGTAAACGAATTAGTTCATCGAAAAGCGCAAAAAACAGTTTGGAAATCAATTCCATCCCAGGTGGCAGGTGTTTATATAACGGGATTGCCGCCTAGCGATGAAGGTGAAAAAATGGAAGAGGAAACAATAATACCTCCCGAAATGAAATTAACTCCCGGAGAAAGGGATATTGTAAAAGCCATTGAAGACAAAATTGCAAAATTCGGTTTTGTTACGTTTATCAGATTTTTATATTTGGCTAAAAAGGATGTTTTTTTCAAGCCAAAAGCCAGAATTCCTTACGGTTACTTTAAATCAGTTTCTTCGGAATATTTAATAGTATTAAAACCTTTAAAAAAAACAATGCATAAGGTTCATTGGCTTTTAAAGAAATCAAGAACATATGTTCTAAAAAGAGTTTTATTCAGAAGGTATTCAAGAAGGTTTTCTACTTATTTTCCAAAATCAGGCGGAACTTATGTTTTGAATACCGAGGAATTGGCCACCCTATATCATTTCCCGGGTTGGAGAGTGGCGCCCGCTCCTTTTGTCCCAAGAATAGAAGCTAAAAAAGGAGAGGCTCCGGCCGAGTTGCCAATTGAAGATTAAACAATTTGTTTTAAAATTAGATTAATCATGAAAGAAGAAATAAATCTTTTTGCTCAAACAACCTTCCGTAATCTTAAAAAAAGATTCGGCATTAAAATTGATGACCGGCGGCGCCATATGTATGTAATTGGTAAAACCGGAATGGGAAAAACCGCTTTATTGGAGAACATGGCGATTCAAGATATTCAGTCCGGCAAAGGAGTTTGTTTTGTTGACCCTCACGGAGAAGCCGCAGAAAGGCTTCTGGATTTTGTTCCTTCAAAAAGAGTGAACGATGTAATTTATTTTAATCCTTCGGATCTTGATTATCCTATTGCTTTTAATGTTATGGAAAAAGTGGATGTTGCTCACCGGCATTTAGTGGCCGGTGGCCTAATGGGAGTTTTTAAAAAGATTTGGCCTGATGTTTGGTCGGCCAGAATGGAATATATTTTAAATAACTGCATTTTATCTTTATTGGAATACCCCGGCTCCACTTTATTGGGAGTTAACAGGATGTTGGCTGACCCTGATTTCAGACAGAAGGTGGTAGAAAAAATTACGGACCCCGTACTAAAATCATTCTGGCTCAATGAATTTGCCCGTTATACTCAAAGGTATGAAATTGAAGCTACTGCTGCCATTCAAAATAAAGTCGGCCAATTTATTTCCGCCCCTTTAGTCAGAAATATCATCGGCCAGGTTACTTCCACGATTAATATGGGAGAAGTGATGGATAAGCAAAAGATTTTAATTTTAAATTTATCTAAAGGTAAAGTAGGGGAGGACGCCTCCCGTCTTTTGGGGGCGCTTTTAATTACAAAAATACAATTGGCTGCCATGGAAAGAGTTGATACTCCCGAAGAAAAAAGAAAAGATTTTTATTTATACGTAGATGAATTTCAAAATTTTGCCACCGAAAGTTTTGTGAATATTCTATCTGAAGCTCGAAAATATAGATTATGTCTGATTTTGGGGCATCAATAAATTAATCAAATGGAAGAAGAAGTGAGGGATGCGGTTTTTGGTAACGTTGGGACGATTGTTTCTTTCAGGGTTGGAGCCGAGGACGCCGAATATTTAGAAAAGGAATTTATTCCCCAGTTTATCGCTGAAGATATAGTTAATTTGGCAAAATATAATATTTATCTGAAATTAATGATTGACGGGTTGGCGGGACGTCCTTTTTCGGCCCTTACTCTTCCGCCTTTTGTCGCGCCCAAGAAATCTTTTTGTGAAAAAATTATTAAAGTTTCTCGGGAAAGATACAGTACTCCCAGAGAAATCGTGGAAGGAAAAATAGCCCGTTGGACCGGAACTTTAAAATCTGCCGTTCCTTTGGTTAAAACCGGGCAATCGGTTCTTTTTGACGCCCAGTGCTCTAATTGTAAAAAATGGGTAAAGGTTCCTTTTCAACCTGACCCCAAGCGACCGGTTTTTTGCAAGCCTTGTTTAAAAAACATGGAAGAAAGAGGCGGGTCTTTTTCCAAAAAGACCGATTTGCCCGAACCCATACCTCCTTCCGGCGGGTCTTTTGAAAGAGAAAGCAAGCCCAAAAGAAAAGAAATAAGCTTAACAGACCTCAGGAAAGTTTTAGAAGATTCTTTGGGAAAGGTTCCTTTTTCAAAGAACAATCAAGAAACAAAAGAAAACAAACAATAAACAACATGAAAACAATAAATGATTTTGAGCTCAAGGGCAAAAAAGTTTTAGTAAGAGCTGATTTTAATGTTTCTTTAGATGACCAGGGTAGAATTTCTGATGATTTTAGAATAAAATCAGCTTTACCCACAATTGAGCATTTGATAAAAGAAGAATCAAAAATAATTTTAATTAGCCACTTAGGAGACCCACAAGAAGATGACCCTCAAAAGTGTACCTTAAAACCGGTGGCTCAAAGATTGGAAAAATTATTAAAAATAAAAATTAAATTTTTACCGGACTGTATCGGTTCTCAAACGGAAAAAGAAATAGAATTAATGAAGCCGGGCGAAGTGGTGCTTTTGGAAAATGTCAGATTCCATCCTGAGGAGAAAAAAAATGATAACGATTTCGCCAAAAAATTAGCGAAATTAGGAGATATTTATTTAAACGAAGCTTTCTCGGCTTGCCATCGTTCCCATGCCTCCATAGTCGGTCTTCCCAAATTTTTACCAAAAGGAGCGGGATTGTTATTGGATAAAGAAATCAAAATTTTATCGAAAATTAAAGAAAAACCGGAAAGACCGTTGGTTATTGTCATTGGAGGTAAAAAATCAGCTAAAATTGAATCTTTGCCGAAATTTTTAGAAATCGGGGACTACGTGCTACTTAATGGTTTTTTATCAAAAAGTCTTTTATCGGCCAAGGGAATTTTAATTGACGAGTCGTTTTCCGATGAAAAAATAACGCGCATTTCTAAAAAAATTAATTTTGCCGATAAAAAGCTTCATTTTCCAAAAGATGCTTTGTTTTCTCTGGCCGGAGATTGGAGCTATCGAAGAATAGGAGGGTTGGGCACTGCTAAAAAAGAAGAAGAAATTTTCGATATAGGGCCGGAAACAATTGATATTTATTCTAAAATAATTGAAAAAGCCAAGACCATTTTTTGGGCGGGCCCGCTTGGCTATTTTGAAGTGGAAAAATTTGAAAGAGGGACCAGGGAAATCGGAGATAAAATCGTCAGGAATTATAAGGCCTTTAAGGTTGCCGGCGGGGGAGATACGATTTTAGCCATTCAAAAATTCGATTGGATGGATAAGTTTGATCATATCTCTACGGGAGGCAGCGCGATGCTTAAATTTCTTTGCGGCGATAAAATGCCGGGAATCGAAGCTTTAAAATAAATTAAATTTATTTTTTAATCATTAAAAAATCACCCTCATTAGTGCGGGGCGATTTTTTTTGGACTTTTTATTTAGTTGATTTTTTGTTAAAATAAAACATGGCGGAAATAAAAAATTTAAAAAAGACGGCCGAAAGGATTTTAAAGGCGATAAAAAATAAAGAAAAAATTATTCTCTTTGCCGACGCTGACCTGGACGGCACTTGTTCAGTTATCATTCTAGAAGAGTCCATTAAGAACTTAGGCGGAAAAATAGAAAAAATTTATTTTCCCGACAGAGAAAAAGAAGGATACGGGATTAACGAACAGGCCTTGGGTAATTTAAAAAAATTAGCTCCCGCTTTGTTGATTTCTTTGGACTGCGGGATAGGAAACTTCAAAGAAGTAAAAATAGCTAAAAAGATTGGGTTTGAGGTTATAATTATTGACCACCACGAAATTCTGAAAAAAATTCCTTCGGTTTCCATCGTGATAGACCCGAAACAAAAAGGGGATAAATACCCCTTTAAAGGTTTTTCTACTACAGGCATTATTTATAAATTAAGTGAAGTTCTTTTGAAAGAAAAATTAAATGGAATTTTGAAGAAAAATTTATTGGAACTTGCAGCATTAGCCACCATTTCCGACATGATGCCTCAGGTTCAAGATAACATGATTTTAATCGAAGAGGGGCTATCCTTTTTACCGGAAACCGTGAGGCCTGGGCTTAAAGTCTTTTGGAAAATAGACGAGGTTAAAGAATCAAAACAAATTAAAATGATGGTTCAAAAAATAATCTCGGTAATGAATGCGGCTGAAACCAAAGACCATTTAACCGAATCCTACATTCTTTTAAACGCCTTAGACGAAGAAACGGCCGAAGATTTAGTCAGAGATTTAATTGTAAAAAGCGCCGAGAAGCATTTAAAAATAAGAGATATCACTTTTGAGGTAGAAAAAATAATTTTAAAAAATTATACTTATCCTATTGTGTTTGAAGGGAAAGAAGACTGGCCCTTAGTTTTGATGGGACCGGTTGCTTCAAGAATTTGTCGGGATTATCAAAAACCGGTTTTTGTTTACAGGAAAGGAGAAAAAATAAGCCGGGGGGCGGTAAGAACTCCCAAGGGCATAAATTCGGTTGACGCAATGAAGAGCTGTGAAAAGCTTTTAGAGACTTTTGGCGGTCATCCTTTGGCCTCCGGTTTTACCGTAAACAATAAAAACTTGGAAAAATTTAAAGATTGTTTAGTGGATTATTTTTCAAAAATTAAAAAATAATTTATTTTATGGAAAAAATTTTTGTCTATACCGACGGCGGTTCCCGGGGAAACCCCGGGCCTTCGGCGATCGGCGTTTTAATTTTAAACGAAAAAAACGAAATTATAAAAAAATATTCTCAATATCTGGGAGATAATTTTACCAATAACGAAGCCGAGTATCAGGCGGTTATCCTTGCTTTAAAAAAAATTAAAGCTCTTTTTGGAAAAAATAAAATTAAAAACCTCGATATCGAGTTAAGAGCGGATTCAGAGCTTTTAGTCAGCCAGTTGAATGGAGAATATAAAATTTTAGATTCAAAAATTCAACCATTGTTTCTTTTGGTTTGGAATTTAAAAATTGACTTTAAAAAAATTAAATTTGTTTTTGTCGGCCGGGAAAAAAACACGGGAGCCCATAATTTAGCCGAACAAGCTCTTAATGAAAAATCATATTCTCAAAAGTTGTTTTAGCTATTGACATTTGTTGTTTTTTTGTTATTTTATAACTAGTCCAACTAGACTAGGTAATCGCTCTCCGATAAAATTGGGGAGAGGAAAGTCCGAACAGCATCCCGGTCATGATCGGGATAAAAAAATAGCGGCTAACAGCCGTCGGTCGCAAGACTAGAGGTGCGAACAGAGACGGTTTAACTCGAAAGAGTTAAACTATTCCCGCAAAGCCCTTTTTTAGGGGAAACGGGAGTAAATCCCGAGAGAAATCTTGGGGGTGAAACGGCAAAATCCTTATTGGCTGCAAGAACAAACTTTTCGACATTCTCCGGATTTGTCGAAAAGGAAAAGTGGTTCGCAAGAACCAAAAAGTAATTTTTGGTCCAGATAAATGATTACCGTTCCCCGCCAACAGCTACGCAGTTGCGAGCGGGGAAAACAGAATTCGGCTTACTGTCTAGTTGGACTTTTGTTTTTTTAAAAAAATGCGTACAATCAATATACGTCATACGTCAAGAATATTAAAAATAAATGATAAAGCGTTTTTTTAATTCTCAAACTAAAACCATAACTTTTGCCGCCGGAATTTTAAGCGCTTCGGCTTTGATCAGCAGATTTTTAGGTTTAATAAGGGATGGTTTGCTGGCGGGTTACTTCGGGGCCGGTTCGGAAACTGATGTTTATTTTGCTTCTTTTTTAATTCCCGATTTTGTTTATAATTTTATAATTGTCGGCGGTCTTACCGTGGCTTTTTTACCTTTATTTGCCGAATATTACGAAAAAGACAAAGAAAAAAGTTGGGAAATGGCGAGCAATGTTTTTAATGTTTTTTTATTTTTTCTTTGTTTTTTAAGCTTGATTTTTTTTATTTTTGCTCCTTGGTTGGTCAAAATTATTACCCCCGGTTTTTCTGAGGAAAACATGGCTTTAGTCGTAAGGCTTGCCCGGTTAATGTTTTTAAGTCCGATTTTATTGGGATTGTCTAACATTTTTTCCGGTATTTTGCAGTATCACAACCGGTTTTTAGTTTATTCCTTGTCTCCGGTATTTTATAACCTGGGAATTATTTTCGGCATTGTAGTTTTATCTCCTCGTTTCGGAATTTTCGGAGCGGCGATAGGAGTGGTTATCGGCGCTTTTTTTCATTTTTTAATTCAAATTCCTTCGGTTTTATATTGCGGTTTCAAATATAAACCAATTTTTAATTTAAAACACAGGGCCCTGAAAGAAATTTTTAAATTAATGATTCCTCGTTGTTTTGCCATAGGCATTCAGCAGATAAATTTAATTATTACGACAATTATAGCGTCTACTTTGATTGTGGGGAGCATTGCTATTTTTAATTTTTCTAACAACCTATATAATATTCCGATAGGCATTATCGGGATTTCTTTTGCCTTAGCTTCCTTCCCTGTTTTGTCTAAATTTTGGGCCCAAAAGGAAAAAGAAGGGTTTTTCGAAAGCTTTTCTTCCGCTTTCCGGCAAATTATTTTTTTGGTAGTTCCTTTTACGGTTTTAATGTTTTTATTGCGGGCCCAATTAGTGAGAGTTGTTTTGGGGGGATTGAACAGAGGAAAATTTGATTGGGAGGATACTCAGCTTACCGCCGCTTGTCTTGGAATTTTTACCATCGGTATTTTGTTTTCAGCCATTTATCCTCTCTTGTGCCGAGCCTTTTTTTCCATAAAAGACACCAAAACTCCGACATTAATTACAATAGTTAGCGTTATTTTGAATATTTTTCTAAGTTTTTCTTTTGTTCAAATTATTAAAACTTCAAACTTGGTTTCAAATTTTATATCTTTTATTTTTGATCTTTCTAAAATCAGCGATATTTCCGTAACCGGTTTGCCCTTGGCTTTTTCTTTAACGGCAATTTTTCAAACTGCATTGCTTTTGTTGTTTTTTTATAAAAAAGTAGGCGATTTTAAAATAAAAGAAATTTTATTTTCTTTTGAAAAAAATTTATTATCCGCTTTTTTTATGGTAATTTCTGTTTATTCAACTCTTTTTTTAATAGGTAGCTTGGTGAACATGAGTACTTTTAAGGGCGTTTTTTTGCAAGGTTTTTTTGCCGGCTTGGCGGGTATTTTAGTTTATGCCGTGCTAAGTTTTCTTTTAAAATCTCCTGAATTGTCAACCATTAAGTCTGCTCTTATGAAACAGTTTAAAAAAAGCTGATAAAAACAAAAAAGAAGGCCAAGCCTCTTTTTTTGATTCAAGAATTTTCTTCTTGCCAGAAAAAGCTAAATTTATTAAGATTCAATTATAAAGCGAAAGCAAAAAGCCAGCCGATCATGCTTATCACGACAAGTGATACTAAAACAATCCAGACGGCCCTAAACAAAGTTTTGGGTTTAATTTTTATCATTTTTTTATGATTAATAATTATCAGAATAAAAAAATTTCCGATAAGAAAATATTTTTTTATTCGTTATTATTTATTATAATACTATCTTTTTTAATTATTTCAAATTGGAGAATAATAAAAGAAAGGACGGCTTTAGGAAAAAGAGTTTTTCAATTAAAAAACGAAGTCCAAGTTTTAGAAGAAAAAAATAAGCAATTGAAGGCCGGCATTTCTAAAACCCTGCAATTGAATTATACCGAAAAGATTCTTAGAGAGAAAGGGCTTTATCAAAAAAAAGGAGAAAAAAGCGTAATTATTGTTTGGCCGGAAAAAAACAAAGAAGATAGAAGCGAGGAGAAGAGTATTTGGGAAAAAATTTTAGGAAAAATTAATCTGCGGGATTAGTTGATCGGCTTAATGATACTTTCCCAAATTCCTTTGTTATAATAGGCGAGAGTAGTATAACGGCATTATGCGACCTTCCCAAGGTTGAGACGCGGGTTCGACTCCCGTCTCTCGCTCTTAAATTTAGATTTTGCCGAGGTAGCTTAATGGCAGAGCAACGGTATCGTAAACCGTAGGTTGGAGGTTCAAGTCCTCTCCTCGGCTCCAAGATTCAAATTCGACTTTTAGTTTTTTAGGTTTACTTTTAAGCTTTTTTTTGTTAAAATAATCTCTAGAATGAAAGAAATTAAAGAAAAAATTGCTGATTTAAAAGATAAAATCCTCTATTTGGAGGAATGTCTTTGACGTTAATAAAAAAGACAAAAAGATTAAAGAGTTAGAGAGATTAAACCAAGGCCCGTCTTTTTGGTCAAATCCGGAAGAGGCGAATAAAACAATAAAAGAACTTTCTTTTCTGAAAGAAGAAACAAACTCTTATTGGAAAATAAAAAATGAAATAAATGAATTGGTCGAGTTGAATCGATTGGCGCAATCAGACCTTAAAATGTTAAAAGAAATAGAAGAAAGGACAGATTTTTTAGAGCAGAAAATTTTAGAAGAAGAATCGAAGATTTTTCTTTCAGGCAAACACGATAAAGGAAATGCTGTTTTGTCTATTTTTGCCGGAGCCGGAGGGCAAGACGCTCAGGATTGGACAACGATGCTCTTAAGAATGTATGAAAGATTTTGCCATAAAAAGCAATTTAAAATTAAATTTTTACACCAATCTTTTGGCGAGGGCGGGGGGCCCGAAGGAAGAATCGGGATAAAATCTGTAACTTTGGAAATAAAAGGAAATTACGCTTACGGAATTTTAAAAAAAGAAGCCGGCGTCCATAGATTAGTAAGAATTTCTCCTTTTTCCGCTCAGAGCCTTCGCCACACTTCGTTTGCTTTAGTCGAGGTTTTACCGGAAATTTCAAAGATTGAACAATCAGAAATTAAGATAAAACCCGAAGATTTAAAATTGGAAGTTTTTCGAGCTTCCGGTCCTGGCGGTCAAAATGTAAATAAAAGGGAGTCAGCCGTAAGGATTACTCATCTTCCCACCGGAATCAAAGTTGCTTGCCAGTCAGAAAGGCTTCAGGGATTAAATCGTCAAAAAGCCACGGACCTTTTATACGCCAAAATTTATCAATTGCAAATTGAATCTCAAAAAAAAGAAATCGCGAAAAACAAAAAAAATTCAAGCTTGGAAAGCTGGGGAAATCAAATCAGGTCTTACGTTATTCATCCTTATAAATTAGTAAAAGACCTGAGAACCGATCTTGAAACTAATAAAGTCGAAGATGTTTTAAACGGCAACTTAGATGAATTCATCAAAGCTGAAATCAAACTTAATAAATAAAGAAGAAGAACAAGAGCAAGGGCAGGGCGGAGAAATTTTGGTTTCTTTCAAGAATATAACCAAAATTTATCCTAAAAATATCCAAGCCCTAAAGGACGTTTCTTTTGATGTTAAGGAGGGCGAATTTATTTGTTTGGCCGGCAAATCTGGGGCTGGCAAGACCACTTTGCTCAAGCTTCTTTTAGGAGAAGAAAAACCCAGTCAAGGCCAAGTTTTTTTTAAAAATATTGAAGTTCAAAAATTAAAATCATCGCACTTACCCTTGATGAGAAGGAGGATTGGGGCTGTTTTTCAGGATTATAAATTAATTTCTTCTAAAACCGCTTATGAAAACGTAGCTTATGTTATGGAATTGATGGGTTTTAGCGATGAAGAAATTAAACGGGACGTTCCCAGGGTTTTAGAGATTGTAGGTTTGGGCAAATTTTTTCATCATTTTCCCAACGAACTTTCCGGCGGAGAAAGACAAAGAGCGGCGATAGCCCGAGCCTTAATTAACAGGCCGGAATTGATTTGCGCTGATGAGCCGACCGGCAACCTGGACCCTTATAATACCAGAGATATAATTAAACTTTTGCTCCAAATTCAGGAAATGGGGACAACCGTTATTTTATCTACTCACGATAAAGAAATAATTAACGGTCTTAAAAAAAGAGTTGTCACCTTAGACAAGGGCGAGTTAATAAGAGATGAACAAAAAGGCAGATTTATATGTTAATTGCAATAAGAAGAATTTTTAAATTTGGCTGGAACGGTTTGTGGAGAAATAAGGGCTTATTTTTTGCCACGGTTTTTATAATGGTAATATCCACCTCTTTAATCGGGGGTTTGTTTTTCGTTAAAGCGCTAACCGCTTCTTTAATAAGTTCTTTAGAAGAAAAAGCGGATATCAGCGTTTATTTCAAATTAGAGGCCCAAGAAGAAGAGATGATAAAGGTAAAAAGTGACCTTGCTGTTATTTCTGAAGTTAAAAATATTGAATATATTTCCAGAGAAAAAGCTTTAACTGATTTTACTCAAAAACACAAAGACAATCCCATAATTATGGGATCTTTAAGTGAAATAGGGGACAATCCTCTTGCCGCCCATTTAAACATTAAAGCTTGGCAGGCCTCTCAATATGAACAAATAGTTAAATTTTTAGAAAACCCGAATTTTAAAGCAATTATAAATAAAATTAATTATTATCAAAACAAAGAAATAATTAACAGATTGTTTTCCATTACCTCTGCCATTGAGAAAGCCTCGATTTTAGCCGTTTTAATTTCAGTTATTTTAGCGATATTGGTAGTTTTAAATACCGTGAGATTGGGAATTTCCAACTCAAAAGAAGAAATTTCTATAATGAGACTTGTTGGCGCTTCCAATTGGTTTATCCGGGGCCCTTTCGTGGTTCAGGGATTAATTTCGGCAGTAGTTGCCACCATTATTACAATTATAATTTTCAGCTTGGGATGTTATTTTCTTTCTTCGAAATTAGCGATTTTAGTCCCGGGATTTAATCTTTTAGATTATTTTGAGGGAAACCTGTCAAGTTTATTTTTAATTCAATTTTTAATCGCTTTGGCTTTGTCTGTAGTTCCTGCCTTGCTTGCCATCAGAAAATATCTTAAAGTGTGATTACTTGTGGTGAGTTTATCGAACCATTGCGGGGTCGTCTAATGGTAGGACTATAGCCTCTGGAGCTATGTATCTTGGTTCGAGTCCAAGCCCCGCAGCACTTCGACTCGTCCTTCATTTATATTCAGGACTCGCTCAGTGCAGGCCCTTCGACTTACTTGTTTAATGTGGTTAAGTGAACGAGGCGAAGTGTCCTGAGCGCAGCCGAAGGACCAAACCTATGTATTATCTTTATTTTCTTCTTTGCGACGATAATAGTATTTATACTGGCGTTACTAACGATATTGAAAGAAGATTTTTAGAACACAAGAATAAAAAAGGAGGACATTACACTAGCAGTCACAATGCAGTGAAGATTATTTACAAAGAATCATACTCAACACAAAAAAAAGCGCTAAGGAGAGAAAGACAAATCAAAGGTTGGCGCCGAAAGAAAAAATTAGCGTTAATAAATAAGTAACTAGCGCTCGGTACTTGTGGTGAGCTAACCCGAACCATCGAGAGACCGAGACGCGTTTATTGATAGAAGAGTAAATCCTCAAAGATATAAATCAAAAAAGAATTAGTGGAATATATGACTGAAGAAATAAAAAGGCGCAATCATTTCATTCCCAAGGTACACCTAGAGAAATTTTTGAATGACGATAGTACTCTTTATGTTTATAAAAAAGGAAAGCAGTTTTTTAAAAAGGGGTTTACTAAAGAAGATAGATTAATCACCGTGGTGGGGAGTGATGGTTTAAATAACATCGCCGTTAAAAATAACTTATATATTCCCAAAGGAAATTTGCCAAATCGAAACATTTTTGAAGATTTTTTTAACGATGAAATTGAGAGTTACTATAATAACCTTATTAACGACATAAATCACATTCCATTTTCGGAAGTGATAAAAAAACACAGATCATATATTATCAATCTTACAGCATCAATGATGGGCAGAACCCTACATAGCAAAGATGAGATAGAGGAAATGTATACCGCTGATTTTCAGATGTTCCAAAAATTTCGTGTTAGAGAAGAAGAACGTATCGAATCTTTAAAGAAAGAATTTGCCAAACGAGAGCCCAACCTTTCTGAGCAAGAAATTTTAAAAATCATTAATAATTATTTAAAACAAGCCAAGGAAGGAAAACTCAAAATTAAGATTGGCGGGAATACGTTGATTAAAAGAATGTTTGAAAAGATGGGGATGATGGCTCAACTTATCTCTGACATGAATATTCATATTCTTAAGAACGAGACGGAATTTTTATTCATTACGAGTGATAATCCCGCAGTTTATTTTGTGCCGCCAGAAAAAGTTAACTTTTTATTTAGGGAAAAAAGCTTAGGCGGTCCCTATACGGAACTGTATTTTCCATTATCGAAAGAGATTTGTATTTTGATGACAAGGAGAGAAAAAAGGGATTTAGACTATGTAAAGATTTCACAGGGATTTTTAGCGAGAACGGTTAATTATAATATTGCCCATAATTCCAAAAGTTTTATTTTTTCTCCGGACAGGAATAAGTTTCTTGATAAATTTATTGAAGAATCTATACCATACCCATTTGAAATGAAAGTAGGATAATAAGACACCTATCTGGTGTCTCATTTGTCTCATTTTAGCTTCAAAACACCCTGACCGAGACGGGTCAACGGGGGAGCCAAAAATAGCCCGAATTTCCTCTTAAAGACTTGGTTCTTGACCGGGGCACACAGCAAATAAAATCGTTAAGCAGGCTATTTTTATTGACAAATTATTATTATAATTATATAATATTAATACAAGGAAATAAGAAATTATTTCTTTTGTTTTCCAGGTAATCTTGGAAAATTATTTTAGAGGTGAAATAATGGATAAAGAAGAATTGAAAGAAATGGAAGAAATAATGGATGGGACAACGAACATTGTAATGAAGATGCTGAAAAAGATAATCTCCGACAAAGGCCTTCCTAAAGAAATGGCAAAATTCACAAAAAGATATTTTGATTCGTTAAAATCGGAAGGCTTTACCGAGAAACAAGCATTTGAAATCGTCACAAGAATGCAATTCCCGAACCCAGGAAATATTCCAAAACAGTAAAAACAAAAACTATCTTAGGAAGGAAAATAATACAATCCTTCCTTTATTTTTTATTTAAACTTCCACCAAACAGGTTCTAACGTCGTCCAAGCTCCGTAGCCATCACACGCTAAGTCAGGTGACTGAGACACATTGGAAATCGCCAATCAGGCGGTTTTTTGGTAAAATAATGATATATGAAAGTTGTTAATACTAATTGGTACGTGATTACCGGAGGGCCTTGCTCAGGTAAGACAACCGTGATTGATTATTTGTCTTTTCTGGGCCATAAAACAGTTCCTGAGGTTGCCAGGAGCATAATAAACGCCGAAGTAGATAAAGGAAAAACAATAGAAGAAATTAGGGCCAATGATGTTGAATTTCAGAAAAATATTTTTCAAATAAAAATTGAGAACGAAAATAAATTGTCGCCCGAAAAGGATATTTTTATCGACGGAGCGGTTGCTTGCAGTATTGCTCATTACCAGATTGTCGGATTAGACCCTGCTCCGATTATTGCAGAGGCTAAAAAAAGAAAGTACAAGAAAATTTTTTTCTTAGAACCGATATTATTTAAAAAAGATTATGCCAGGATAGAAGATGAAAAGATGGCGGAACGCATAGGTCAGATGCATTATAAGGCATATTCAAATTTAGGCTATAATGTAATACGAGTTCCAGTAATACCTATTAAAGAGAGAATAAATTTTATTTTAAACAAAATACAATTAAGTTAAAAAATATGTCAGAAGAAAAAAAGAAAGTTGGCGCGGGATTTGGGGTAATACTTGAGCGCAACGGAAAAATTCTTCTTGGCAAGCGTCATCCCGACCCTGATAAAGCTGATTCGGCTTTTCGCAGCGCGGGAGAATGGTCTTTGCCAGGAGGCAAGCTTGACTGGGGAGAAACGCTTGAAGAAGCTGCTGCGCGCGAAGTCAAAGAAGAAACAGGAATTATAATAAGCAATCCCGAAGTTATTTCCGTTCATAATTGCAAAAACGAACACGCTCATTTTATGACGGTCGGTTTTTTAGTTAATAAGTGGGAAGGCGAAGCGAAAGTTATGGAGCCGGATGAAATGACAGAATGGCGGTGGTTTGACTTAAACGATTTACCATTTCCGCGTTATTTTCCAAGTTTTGAAGTTATTGAAAATTATTTAAAGAAAAAATTTTATATAAAAAGATAGGAACAAGACCCCGACCGAGACCCTTCGGTAAACTCAGGGTAAGCGCGTCGGCGGGGAAGCCAAAAAATCTCTAAAAATACATGAAGATAGATAAAGAAGTACCATTTTATAAAAATCCAGACGATACCCACTGTTATCAGGCGTCTCTAAAAATGGTCATGAAATACTTTTGGCCGGATAAAGATTTTTTCTGGGAAGAATTAGACAGAATAACGGCAAAGGTTAAGGGATTGTGGACCTGGACAATGGCAGGATTAATCTGGCTTCAAGATCATGGCATTGAAGTAAGGGACGTAGAGGTTTTTGATTACGAGAAATTTATCAAATTTGGCGGAAAATATTTGATTGATAAGTATGGTGAAGAAGTGGGAGAGTCTCAAATTGAGCACAGCGATATTGAACAAGAAAGAAAAATAGCCAAAGATTTTATAAAAAAAATTCCAATTGAAAAGAGAATTCCAACAATGAACGATTTAAAAAATTTTCTTTCGCAGGGATATTTGATTATCTGTATAGTTAATTCTCGTAAATTAAATAATGAACCAGGCTATTCTGGTCATTTCGTTGTTTTAAAGGGTTTTGATGATGAATATTTTTTTATTCACGATCCAAGTTTTCCTACTTCTCCGCATCGTTTAGTAAAATTTTCTTTTTTTGAGAATGCCTGGGCATATCCTAATGACGAAGCAAAAACTATGGTAGCTTTAAAATTAAAGAATAAAATGACCTGATTGAGACGCGTCGGTGAGTTATAGTTAAAATCGCCAACAGGGCGGTTATTATGTTTACAATTGACAAATTATAAATTAGTATGGTATAATATAAATACAGAATAATATAGTTCTTTGAGAAAAAATAGAGGGAAAAAATTTGTCTACCTCGGAGAGGAAATTCAGATAGTTTTTTCTCTGAGGTAGATAAAATATGGGAAAATTGATAAAAGCATTAAACAGCGCAATTGCGTTAGAAGTTGAAAAAAAAGAAGGAACAATTCTCTTCACAGCCCATTTTTCTAGAAATGATTCGGAGCAAAGAACAGTACCCATCATCTTAATTTGGAAAAAATGGTTATCAAAGGATTTTAAATCTACGCTTCAAAACGAAATGATCTTCCTTTGTAAACATCCAGAGGTAGCCCAAGAATTATACAGCCTTTGTAATTTTATAAACAAAAAGAAGGCAGAAATAATATATCATGATTATGCGAATACAGATGAGCTAGAATACAAAGAAGATGGCAAATCAATAGCTATTCAGTGGCGCACGGAAGAACCAGAGAGTGGAGTGTTTTTATATTTTGAGCCTATCGGTGAACATCTCCCCGACGGTTTGATAATAGTTTCCCCGTCAGACTTTTTCAACACCATAAAGGAACTTTTAGAGTAAGCTTACTTTTTCTCTCCCTCTTTTTTTTTCTAGTTCGTAATCACTTGTGAACTGGAAAAAGAAAATTAATACAGGGACTGTCTGTAATCAGGCGGTTTTTTAGTTTGACAAAATTTAAAATTAAATTATAATATAGCCAGTTTAGATTAAGGAAACTTGATCTTTTTTAAAATTAAAAAGGAGGTAAAAAAAATGGTGATAGTCTGTGTAGGAAGCATGATTTTAAGAATAGATCTTGGAAAGAAGGCAGAAGGAGAAAAGCTTTATTACGCAATTAAAAAAGCAGTTGAAGAAATGGGACCAAACATAGGTATTCTTGGAGAAGACATAGAGAAACAATACGAATACGAAAAAGAAGAGTTAATCAAAGAAAAGATTAAATCATATAAGATTCAGATAAGCAAGAAAGCTAAAATCAAAAAATCAAAGAGAAAGCTTTTTGGCAAGCCTGTCGTAACGGAAATAGAGAGATTTGTTGGTCCATTGTTTATTTTAGGGGAGGAAAAAACTGACGATTTTTCAGAGTTGTACTTTGGCAAAACATACAGAAATATAGACATAGCAATAATTAAAACTTATAATTTTGCCGGATGTGTCTATAATCCTCTAAAATTTTTTGATCCCGAAAAATTACATGGACTAAGCTACAGTATTGGATATGACGCTAAAGGAGAGGAGTTTAAAAGGGAAGTAGCTCCTATGCTTAATGAATTAGTTGAAAAAATTATTAAAAATCTTAATAAAAACTAAAAAGGATGAAATCATCCTTTTTTTATTATATTTTTATTAAATAAGTTCCAAGCCGGTTCCTTCGGGCATAACCCCTCGGTTGTAATCTTACGGGTGAGACCTATGGGCGAGCTTAACGTCCCTCCTTCGTCTTTCGGACTACGGACGGGCAAGCGTCCAAGCCCCGCAGCACTTCGACTTCGTGAAACGAAGGAGAAGTGTCCTGAGTTTATCGAAGGACCTTCGTTTCACTCCGCTCAGTGCAAGCCATTAAGAAATCGCCAATCAGGCGGTTTTTTGATTTGACAAATTATAAATTAGTATGTTATAATACAGGTGAAAGGAAATAAGAAATTATTTCTTTATAAAGAGGTGAAATTGAAATGAAAAGCAAGATAGAAGAATTATTTGAAGAGGGTTCTCTCTTTTTACATATCAAAGAGAAGTTGCCCGACGCTAACCTTACCGTGGGAGAAATGGAACAGTTAGCAGGTATGTTTTTGGAAAATCGCTCGCCTTGTCCAGCTATTGAGATCTACAACTTTTTAGGAAGACCGGAAAGCTTAAAAGAACTTTTACAAAAATATATAATGCCTTATTTTGAAAATGGTTCGCCGCACTTTGCAGAAACAATTGGCGAAGAGATAAAAGTAGAGATGCCTTCGAAGGAAATCCTCCGAAAAATAGGAGAGGATTATCTTAAAAAAGGATGGTGTGGAGCTGCAGTAAAAATACTAGGTATGGCAGGAGTAGAAAATGAAGAAAAACAAAGGTTGTTTAAACTCTACGGATGTCAGCTCGGGCTCGGATAGGTGCATATTTGCATTATGCTATGGTGGCGCGATAAATAATATCAAACCACTTTTTTATTTTAGAAAATAGGGGATTAGGCGGTTTTTAGTTTGACAAATCAATAATTTAATATAAAAAGAAGTTGGAGGTAGAAATAATGGGATATAAGCCAACTCTTGGCGGGCTAAAGATAGCCCAAGAATACCTTAAAAAAGAGGGATACCCCTTGCCAGTATTCCAGGTAAATATT